>JAQWJX010000040.1:0-2888 GCA_029248145.1 Schleiferiaceae bacterium
ATGGAGAAACTCATTCTAGAGCCACGACACATCGAAATCCAAGTGATCGGTGATAGTTATGGTAAAGCCTGTCATTTATCTGAACGCGATTGTTCGGTACAGCGTCGTCACCAAAAATTGGTAGAGGAGACGCCTTCGCCGTTCATGACTGATAATCTCCGCAAGAAAATGGGGGATGCTGCTGTTAAAGCTGCAGAATTCATTGCCTATGAAGGAGCTGGGACGGTTGAGTTTTTGGTTGATAAAGACCGGAACTTCTACTTCATGGAAATGAATACACGTATTCAAGTGGAACACCCAATCACAGAACAAGTGGTAGGGTTTGATTTGATTCGTGAGCAAATCAAAGTTGCTGCTGGGGAAAAAATATCCGGCAAAAACTACTTCCCGGAAATGCACAGTATTGAAGTTCGTATTAATGCTGAAGACGCTTTTAATGACTTCCGTCCATCGCCAGGAATGATTGCTTCGTTCCATGCGCCAGGGGGCCATGGAGTACGTTTAGATACGCATTGTTACAGCGGCTATATGATTCCACCGTTTTACGATTCAATGATTGCTAAACTGATTGTGACTGCACGCACACGTGATGAGGCTATTGATAAGCTTGAGCGCGCCTTAGGTGAATTCGTTATTGAAGGTGTGAAAACAACTATTCCATTCCACCAACAATTATTACAAAACGAAGACTTCCGTAGAGGCGTTTACACCACGAAATTCATGGAAGATTTCGAATTAGTCGAATAAGAGCTCTAGACAAGATTGTAAAAAAAGCCCGGCGCGTTGCGCCGGGCTTTTTTCTTCCCTCCAATTTTTATTTCCAGTTAAAATAGTTTCCTCGGAGCATGACAATATGGAGTTCCTCCCTTGTTGTCGTAGTAATCTTGGTGGTAGTTTTCGGCTGAATAAAAGGTTGCTGACGGTAAAACCTCAGTGGCAACATCATAACCTTTAATTTCTAGCAGACCGATTAGTTTTTCGGTGACCTCACGTTGTGCCTGATCCTGAAAAAATACCGCACTACGGTACTGTGGGCCTATATCAGGCCCCTGACCATTGCGTTGGGTGGGGTCGTGCGTTTCAAAAAATACACGTGCGATCTCTTCAAACGAAACCTGCTGCGGATCAAAAACAACATGTACGGCTTCATAGTGACCCGTACGCTTACTGCAGACCTCACGATAAGTAGGGTTCTTGACTAATCCACCCGTATATCCACAAGTCGTTGCAAGCACACCTGGGATTTTTTGCAAATAAAATTCTGTGCCCCAAAAACATCCCGATGCCAAGACCGCTACTTCTTGTCCTTCTTCGGGTGACGGAATGGTGGCCATCGCATATGCGTCGCTCATTTTCTTGTTGGTTTGGGCCGTACAGCTCGCTAGAAAAGCGAACAGGGCCATTGCTATTGCTTTAATTCTCATACCTAAGTAACGCAAAAATGACAAAGGTGGTTCTGCTGAAATACGATCGACTTAAAAATTATCCGATGAATCCTTTTTTAAGCAAAACTTCAGCAATCTGCACGGTATTCGTAGCGGCTCCTTTACGAAGATTGTCGCTAACAATCCAAAGATTCAGGGCGTGCTGCGTGGTGAAATCGCGGCGCAACCGGCCTACAAATACATCGTCCTTTCCCTCTGCCATCAGTGGCATTGGGTACGTATTGAATTCAGGGCGGTCCTGAAGGGTAATACCTGGAGTGTCATTTAAGATTTTTCGTACCGCTTCTAAACTGAATTCACGATCAAATTCCACGTTCACACTTTCACTGTGTCCGCCCTGTACCGGAACACGAACCGCCGTAGCTGAAAGCTTAATGCCTGCATCACCAATGATTTTAACCGTTTCTTGGGTCATCTTCATTTCCTCTTTTGTGTAATCGTTCTCGAGGAAAATGTCGCAATGCGGAATGCAGTTGCGGTCAATCTTATAGGGATAAACCATTTGTGGGTCTTCGCCATTACGCTCCCCCTCGAGCTGATCAACAGCCGCTTTACCCGTTCCAGTAACACTTTGGTACGTGCTAACTATAACACGCTTCGCCCCAAAAGCTTGGTGCAACGGGTGCAGTGCCATGACTAATTGAATGGTTGAACAATTGGGATTTGCGATTATCCAGTCTTCCGCGGTTAATTCATTCGCATTGATTTCTGGTACTAACAACTTTTTATCGGGATCCATCCGCCATGCACTGGAATTGTCAACGACACGCGTTCCGGCAGCGGCAAATTTTGGTGCCCACTCTAGTGAAATCTCGCCTCCAGCGGAGAACAGTGCTAGATCAGGTACGGCAGTAACAGCAGCCTCTAAGCTTTGAATAGTCCAATCCCGACCACCAAAAGCAACCGATTTCCCCACGCTGCGCTTTGATGCCACAGGAATGAGTTCCGTGACCGGGAAGCTGCGCTCTGCCAATACTTTCAAAATAATCTGGCCAACCATTCCAGTGGCGCCAACAACTGCAATTCTCATAAAAATTGACTTAACTTATATAGTACCCCGCAAAGCTACTTCTAAACTGCCTTATGTTCACCGACTTGTTTCGTAGTGCACTGACGCTCTGTTTTTGCCTCATTTTTAACGCGGCCACGGGCCAGTTTCACCAACTTTTAGACTCTTTAACCGCCCCAAACCTAGACTGGGAAGGCGATACCGCTTGGATGCAATTTTCATCAGATGGGTTACGGAGCGCCGCGCCTACTGCGGGTTCTTTGGAATGGCGTCGTGAGAGTCGCGCTGCTATCCACGGAAATTGGAGCCTTAAAATGCGCATGGACTTCAATCCATCCACCGCTAATTTTTGCAGCTTTAGATTCATCGAATCGGACCTTAGTCATTACGCCATTCAACTCTCCGGTTCCAGCGGTGATGATCTTTCTTTAATC
>JAQWJX010000016.1:0-11149 GCA_029248145.1 Schleiferiaceae bacterium
AAAAAAGCCCCGCTCTTGGCGGGGCTTTTTGCTGGAAAAAATCCAAATTATTTTCTACGCTGCGATCTGTTGAGATTTTGCTGGCGTTGCATTTCTTCGAGTCGTGCCTGAAACTTACTCTTTTTCTTCTCGCCTTTAGGCTGTGCCTTTTTAGCTTCAATTTTAGCTAGAATCGCTTCATCATTGACGCTTTTACGGATTCCCCACTGCATGCTGAAGGTTACTATATTACTAAGAAAGTAATAGTACGTAAGTCCAGCAGGATAACTGTTCAGAACAAACATGAACATTAGCGGCATCACATACATGATGATCTGCATTTGTTTCATCTGCTCGCTTGAACCCGTACCTGCGGTCATTTGCTGATTCATTCTGGTATATAGAATAGTTGACGCGGTCATCAATAAGGTGAATATCGAAATGTGATTCCCGTAGAATGTACTGATCAAAGGAATGTGTTGGTCCCATGAGATGAGTGCATCGTAAGTACTTAAATCTGTGGCCCAAAGGAAGCTTTCACCTCGCAGTTCAATCGACGCAGGGAAGAATCGGAACATGGCAATCAAAATTGGCATCTGAACGATCACTGGGATACAACCTCCTAAAGGATTCACACCTGCCTCTTTATATAAGGCCATCTGTGCTTGCTGTTTGGCGACCGCATCTTTCTCCCCGAATTTTTTATTCATCTCGTCTAATTGCGGTTTGAGCACACGCATTTTAGCCATGGAACGGTAGGATGCGAAAGTCAATGGCGACATGGCTCCTTTAATGATAAGCACCATAATGAGTATGATTAAGCCGTAACCTAATCCATAACCTTCAAGCCAATTAAAAATGGGTACTACGACGCCTCGACCAATCCAACCAAAGATTCCCCAACCGAAATTAATCACCTTTTCATAACCTTGATCGTAGTCTTTCAGTGTCTGGTAATGATTTGGACCTACATAAAATGTAAAGGGTAAGGTGTACGAACCATCAACAGTGGCATTAAGTGTAGCGGTACTAGAGAATTTTTTAACGATACTCTCATCTTCATCGCCTCCATTAACAGTAGCTGCTTGCACCTGAGAGAACCCAGCTTCAGGATGAGCAATGAAGGAAAAGAAATGTTGTTTTTGTGCTAACCAATCCACGGCACCAAGAGCTTCACTGTCGTCACCCCCTCGCCCACTCATGTTTTCAATATCTCCATCTTCAGAGACTTTATAAGAATAAGTGGAATAGATACGTTCGTTACTAATGCCTTTTTCCGTGCGCTTGGCTGTACGCTCCCAAAACAGCTCTGGCTTACCTGAAGCTGCTGCACGACCACTGACTACCCATGAAAAATCAAAGCCATTTTCAGGCAGTGCTATTCGAACTTTCGTAACACCATCGCTCAGCACCACGCCGGACGAGGAGCGTGAGTCAATCGCGAATTCTTTCTGATTAAGACTCTCCGCACCTGGTAGAATCAAATCCATGGTCTGATTTTCATTCACCAAATACAGCGGCAGACTATCGTAGGTTTGATAATCCAAAATCTGTGCAGAAATCATCCTTGCACCCTTGGTGCTAAAGGTCAATTTTAAATCATTGTTTTCAACTACAAACTCTTCCGCTTGATAGGCATTAATAGCTATCTCAGAAACAGTATCTACCGTCAATTCGTCGAGTACCACTAATTCAGGGTCGCTGACTGATTCTTCAGACTCCTCTACTACAGGCACAAGAGGTTCATCCGGTACATTTTTACTTTGCCACCAGCCGTAACCAAGCATAATGACAGCCACAAGTATGAAACCTATGATTTGATTTTTATCGAACCCTCTATTTTGGTTTTCCATGTCCTATTTTTTTTGATGGAATTCATCACAAGCCTTAACGAATGCAACGAAAAGTGGATGCGGCTTTACAACCGTACTTTTATACTCCGGATGGTATTGTACACCGACGAAGAAGGGGTGATCTTCCACCTCAACTATTTCAACAAGACCGCTATCCGGGTTGATGCCCGTTGCCTTTAGTCCAGCTCCCGTCAGTGCGTCTTTAAAGTCATTATTGAATTCATAACGGTGACGGTGGCGCTCAGTGATATGTGTCTCGCCGTAGGCAGCTTTCGCAATAGATCCTTCGATTAGGTCACATTTTTGCGCGCCCAAACGCATTGTGCCGCCTTTGTCTGTAATGTGCATTTGCTCGTCCATCAAGGCAATTACTGGCTTATCCGTTTCAGGATCGACCTCTGTAGTATTCGCCTTTGTATAACCCAATACGTTTCTAGCGTACTCAATTACCGCTGCCTGCATACCGTAACAGATGCCGAAATACGGAATTTTATTTTCTCTTGCATACTGTACAGTAGCAACCTTTCCTTCAAATCCTCGCTCACCAAAACCCGGAGCTACTAGAAGCCCATCTAAGCCTTTGCAAGTCGATGCCGCATTCTTCTCAGTGAGATGTTCTGAATGAATCCAGCGAATCTTTACCTCCACCTCATTTGCAGCTCCGGCATGAATAAATGCCTCAGTAATTGATTTATAGCTGTCTTTAAGCTCAACATATTTACCAATCAAGCCAATCTCAACGGTTCGTTTAGGATACTTTAAACGGCTTAAGAAATCGCGCCACTTATCCAAGTCCGGTTGTTGTTTTGACTCTAAACCGAAGTAGTCTAAAACAGACTCGTCTAGTTTTTCTTTATACATCATGACCGGAACCTCGTAAATGGTACTGGCATCACGTGATTCTATTACATTCTTTGGTCGAACATTGGTGAATAAAGCCAATTTTCTTCTGATGTCTTCATCAATAGCATGCTCTGATCTACAGACTAATACATCCGGCTGAACACCACTTTCAAGTAACGTTTTTACGCTATGCTGTGTAGGCTTCGTCTTTAATTCACCTGTCACTGCCAAGAAGGGCAATAAAGTGAGGTGTATAACCATACAATCACGCTCCATTTCCCATTTCAATTGACGAACACTCTCGATGTAAGGCACAGCCTCAATATCACCCACCGTTCCACCAATTTCTGTGATGACTATATCGTAATCACCCGTCTCGCCAAGAATTTTTACTCTGTTCTTGATTTCGTCTGTGATGTGAGGTATGACTTGAACCGTCTTTCCCAAATAGTCACCACGACGCTCTTTTTCTATAACACTCTGATAGATTCGTCCAGTAGTAACATTATTCCCCTGTGAAGTAGGGGTTCCTAAAAAACGTTCATAATGTCCAAGGTCTAAATCTGTTTCTGCACCGTCTTCAGTAACGTAACATTCTCCGTGTTCATAGGGGTTCAGTGTACCCGGATCCACGTTGATATACGGGTCTAGCTTCTGAATGGTCACCCGATAACCTCGAGCTTGTAAGAGTTTCGCCAAAGAAGCTGAAATGATCCCTTTTCCCAGAGAAGATGTTACACCACCGGTAACAAAGATGTATTTAGTTCTTGCCATAGTTCATTTGAAACAGGGCAAAAGTACCTCTTTTCTAGCCCAATTAAAAGGAGAAATTGCAGCTAATCGTCGGCATTATCGGCAATTGATTCACACGCTCAGCAGCGACGCGGTCATAATAGAAAATGTTTTCCCGATTATACATGTTTGTAGCCCCCATTGAAGCCTCCATGGTACCGTATTTCCACTCACCAGAATATTTCAAACTAGCGTCTAACCTATGGTATGTGGGCAATCGATTGCTGTTCAACTCACCATAAAGAACCGTAGGATCCCCATTAGCTGTTGTGTAATCAAAATTAATATCCGGATTACCCAATGGGTCCAAAAAGTCAATTCCCGGATAATACCCCTGAGTTGGTGTAAACGGAAAGCCCGTTCCCAAGTTCCAGCGTACACTGATATACCATTGTTCCTTTTTGCCCAACTTCGCATTACCAACGAGATTTAAGTTGTGGCGGCGGTCAAAATTTGGGGCATATACCTGAATACCATCATCGCGTCGCACCTTGCTCCATGCATAAACACCCCAAAAATAATAGCGTCCCTTTTCATATTTCAAGACTGCATCATAACCATAAGCCCAACCGTGCTCTACAATGAAATCCTTACGCAAAATCTCCGGGCGATCGCTGTAAGCAGGAACATCATCATACAGCTTATTGCGATTGACATTCGTGATTTGAGAAAAATCCTTGAGGTATGTTTCTAAATTTATATCCCAATGATCACCTAAGTCATATTCAAATCCGCCGACGACGTGCGTCGCTTTCTGCAACTTCGACGTAATAGGGTTTTGCCTAAAGTTCTCTGGAAGATCTGTGGCGCCCGATAAGAATCCATAAAAGAGATTCACGACATCACGATCAGAATTTGCTGCCACAAGGTTTTGACTGTACAAACCACCAGAGGCTTTAAATCTAAAGTCCTCTGTGATACTGTATTTTATACCAAGCCTCGGCTCAACGCTTAATTCAGATAGTGAACCGTAATAATGCAATCGTAGTCCTGGCTCCACTATCAGTAAAGTTCCTACGTGCCTGTAGTTGAAGTAACCCCCGAGTTCTGTGGTACTTTCTTGTTGATTAAGGTTTAACCCAAGACTATTCGTGAAATTAAAATCCGTGGTATACCCAATCAGATCAATACCATATTTCGCCTCATCCGCCTTGCCTATAAAGTACGTAAAGTCCAGTCCGCCATTAAACCCATTGATGGTAGAATTCCTAGGTTGATCTGGATTCTCTGTGCTCTCTATGTAATATTGGCTTTGCGCAAAATCCCCTTGAATTAAGGTTGCAGAGGCAGGTGGTATGACCGTGAAATTCGCCCCATAGCCCCAACTGTTCCACTGTATGCCTTTCGTGGAATCCAGCATAACAGCATCTGAAAAGTTAAATGCCTTTGCGCTTAGCTTCGACCCGTTGTCTGATTGTGAGGTAAATTTCCCGTATATATCGTTAAAGTTGAATGGCAGCCCACCAAACCGGGTTTTTACGTACGGATAAAATATAGGTGCAGCTTGACGCAGGTAACTTGTTTTACCCGAAAGGAAAATACTATTATTTGCCAATCCATTCTTACCCTTTGGTCCTACAGGAGCTTCTAGCAATAGCTTGCTCATGTAAGTTGAAGAATACAATTTTCCTGTAATGTCTTTTCGATTCCCATCTCTTGTTTTCACGTCCATAACAGAAGAGTTACGGGAGCCATACTCCGCACCAAAGCCGGCGGTGTACACCTTTGCGCTTTGAATCACATCAGTATCAAAAACAGAGAAGAATCCTATGCTATGAAAGGGGTTATAAACTATCATACCGTCCAGTAACACGAGGTTTTGTATCGGTGCACCGCCACGAATATACAGCTGCCCACCCTGGTCTCCCGTGGTCACTACACCTGGCAAAACTGCAATAGCTTTCATTAAATCTGGGTCCCCGCCTGCAGAAAAGGTTTCAATAGATTTAGGATTCAGTGTTACCACCGCGGTATTCACCTTAACTTTCTTTTCCGCACGTTCAATATTTAAATCAACCGTATTTAGCATCTGGGTAGACTCCGTCAGGTAGACTTTTATAGTGCTCGGTTTATTGCGGAAAATACGAGTTTCGACGGCTTTAGATTCGAATCCCAAAAAACTTACTGTGATTGTTTGAAGTCCAACGGGCACGTTATTCACCTGAAAGTACCCGTCAAAATTAGTGGTGGCCCCGACACTCGTGCCTTCAACAACAATGTTTGCGTAAGGGACCGGTTCCACGCCACCCTCGACATATACGAATCCTCGTAGCATTTGTCCTTGTGCGAATAGAGCGCATTGTACCAACAAAAAGAGGGTGAGAAATCTAGTTTTCATAGTGGGGCAATTACAGCAAAAATAAGGCCTAAAGTACACAACGAATCAACCATTCCCGTAAATGCTCATATTCCCCTGAAGAAGAACGTATTACCCCTTTACATTTACGATCAAACTCGAGCAATTCTTCGAGCATGTTATGGGCATGAGCAGACGAATAATGTCGTGCTGCTGATGAGAACTGCTTTAAAAAGTACGGATGCACTTTTAGTGCTGTCGCAATCTGTTTTTCGTTTTTACCCTTTAAACTATGGTATTGAATAAGATTATTCACAAAGTTGAATAAGATCCCAGTAATCATTTGAACGGGGTGTTCCTTTGGATTTTTACTAAAAAAATGAACGATTTTGAATGCTTTACCTATATCCCTTGCGGATATCGCTGCAACCAGTTCAAAGTTGTTGTAATCTTTGGAAATACCTATGTGACGCTCGACATCTGCAGCGGTTAAATTCCGTGCATCACCCATGGCTACATCGAGCTTATTCACTTCATTGTGTAACCTACTTAAATCGGTACCGACTTGTTCCGCCATAGCTGCAACAACTGCAGGATTGGTCTTAAAACCTTTCGCCGTTAATCGCTTTTCCAGCCATGGGGTTACCTGATAATCGCGCAGTGCGTCGGACTCGAGAAAAACAGTCTTCGCCTTAATAGCTTTGCCGGCTTTCGATCGCTTGTCTAATTTTTTATGCATGTGTCCGAATGCAAGCACTGTGGTTGGCTGAGGCTGATCAAGATATGAAGCCAAAAGTTCCCAATCGGCCGCCTTAAGATGCTGCGCCTCCTTAACGACGACTACCATGTAATCGCTCATCATTGGAAAACGCTTAGCTTCCTCTAAGATTTGCAACATGTTGGTGTCTTTACCGTAAAGCACACTTTGATTAAAGCTGCGTTCTGCCTCATCTAACACTTCTTTTTCTATCACCTCCAGCAATTGTTGAGCGTAAAAGGATTCCTCACCAGAAAAGAAGTAGACTGGAGCTAGTTTCTTCGCACGCAGATCTCTGACTATACTTTCGTAGCTATACGTTGCCATTAATCATTGTGGTATGGTTCATTATTTAAAATAGTAAAGGCCCGGTAGAGCTGCTCTAAAAATACAACACGAATCAATTGATGCGAGGTGGTCATTTCACTCATGCTCAGCATACCATTGGCGCTTTCATACATCCCACGAGAAAAACCGAAAGCCCCGCCAACTACAAATACCAATCGCTTGGGCCCTCCATTCATCCACTTTTGCAATTGCTGGGCGAAACCCCTAGAATGGTAGCGCTTCCCTTTTTCATCGAGTAAAATGATCCAATCACCGCCTTGAAAGTACTTCTGAAATGCTTGAGATTCTAATTCCTTTACAACCTCAGCACTTCGTTTGCCTCCAGCCTTAACATCCGGCACCACGATAGTCTCATAAGGCGAATAGTGCTTTAAACGACCTTCAAACTGCGCCATTCCGTCGGATAGATAGCGTTCAGAAGTTTTACCAATAACAAGGAATACAATCTTCATGAGCCATACAAAGATGCTAACTTGCAATGAGAAGCACACTTTTAATTGCAATTTTATGCCCCACGCTTCCTGGACACCTGATTTTGAAACCTTAAAGGCCCAATTTGACTTTGCCATTGCCGAAGATATAGGCGATGGAGATCACAGTGCGTTATCTAGCATTCCCGCCGAACAACGTGGTAAAGCCCAGTTAATCATAAAGGAAAGCGGTGTTTTCGCGGGCGGTGCTTTGGCAGCGTATTTGTTCAAATACATTGACGCTACAGCAACAGTAAAGCAATCTATTGAAGACGGTGCACTCGTAGAAAAAGGCACAGTAGCTTTAATCGTTGAAGGGAACACTATCAAACTACTACAGAGTGAACGGCTCGTCTTAAATTACCTTCAACGGCTTTCAGGCATTGCTACAAGAACCTATTCGTATGCTCGTGAAATTGATCATACTAAATGTATTGTGCTGGACACAAGGAAAACTACACCAGGCCTTAGGGTTTTGGAAAAATGGGCGGTTGCCTTAGGGGGCGGAGGAAATCACAGAATGGGTCTTTATGACATGGTAATGCTTAAAGACAATCACATCGATTTTGCTGGGGGTATTTCCGAAGCCGTAGCACGAACAAAAGCATATTTAACAGAAAGTGATCGAACCTTATCCATTGAAGTAGAAACGAGAGACATGCAAGAGGTAGCGGCTGCGATTCAAGCGGGTGTGGACCGAATCATGCTGGATAATTTTAGTGTTTCCGAAACAAAAGAAGCCGTAAAATATATTGCGGGACGAACAGAAGTCGAAAGCAGTGGTGGTATAACTCACGATACCTTAGTACCTTACGCCGAATGCGGTGTTGATTTTATAAGCGTTGGCGCGCTTACACACCACATCAAGGGACTAGACATGAGTTTAAAAGCACTGTAAATGAAGCTCTTAACAACTATAGAACGTAATCTAAGTAAGGTGAAGCCTCCGTTTTTTGACGGTCTCTCGGTATGGGATATTTTAAGCTTTTTTGTTCGGGGTATTTATCAAGGCGCCATTACCTCCCGTGCGGGCTCAGTGAGCTTCAGTTTTTTCTTAGCTCTTTTCCCCGGTATTATTTTCATCTTCACCCTCATCGCCTACTTACCGCTCGATGTTTTTCAGGAAGAACTCTTCGGAGTTTTGAAAGATGTATTGCCTGCAAGCACGCATGAAATGGCCATCGACGCAATAGAAGATGTCCTTACCATAAAGCGCGGTGGACTTTTATCAGTGACCTTCATCGCGGCACTTGTTTTTGCAACTAATGGTACTTTAAGTCTCATTTCTAATCTGGGAATTAGTTACCATAATATCAATGTTAAAAATTTCTGGTCGCAATACTTTTCTGCTTTCCTACTCACCATAGGCCTTACAGTATTAATCATTATCGCCATAGTAGCATTGATTTTCACGCAAGGCTTTACCGGCTGGCTTGTTGAATTAGGGTACCTCGCCGAATATGCCTCTTTTGTAATTTACTGGGGTAGATTACTCGTACTTCTCCTCACTATAGTTCTAGCTATCTCGTTGGTATATAATTACGGACCTGTGCGCTCTAGAAACTGGCGCTTTATTTCAGCGGGGAGCTTATTAGCCACTTTCTTAATTATCATTTCCTCGCAAGGATTCAGTTTCTACGTAGAGAATTTTTCTACCTACAACAAATTCTATGGCTCTATAGGAACGCTATTGATTATGCTGCTTTGGATCTACGTGAATGCTTTTGGCCTTATCATAGGTTTTGAACTCAATGCGAGTATCTCCGGAGCTCAACAACAAAGGCATCAGAATACAGGCGAATAAAAAAAGCCCCGAGAAAACTCTCGAGGCTAATTTGTTTCGCAGAGCTATCGCAACCTTAACGCATTAGGGTAAATTGCTCGTATTTGATGAACTCAATCCCGTCTACGTCGCGATACATGATTTGAGCAATGTAAACTCCTTCATAACAGGACTTACCATTAAAAGTCCCATTCCAACCGGTGTTGATGTCTTTACTGTGAAATAAGATATTACCATCTCTATTATAAATCTGCATTTCGAAATACGTGATCGCATTCGCTTTAACGAGGTACACATCATTCTTTGAATCGCCGTTTGGCGTAAATGCAGTAGGTGCGAATACCGCAGCTACATCTCTTGGATCTGGGAGCGTATCGCATTCCGCTAAAGCTATATATACTGTGTCAGTACAGAAATATTTACAATAACCGGCTTCTACAACGACGGTATCATCGCGAGAAAAGCCTTTTTGGTAGATGCTTCCACTTTGAGTGTTTCCAGAGGTGTTTGTCCAGTTATAGGCAAAATTAAACGTCATTGCCGGCCCGCCCATCGTATTAACAGAAGGGGTTGTGGTACCGTTTGACGCGATTATACCTGCCGCACAATCTTCCCATCCATCTGCATCAGTCAACTCATTGAAGTCAAAATTCGTTGCAAGCGTTGGAAAAGAAGCAGGATTCAAATGTGTACTCATGTAAGTCTGAATATCGCCTGAGGCGCGCTCTTCATTCCAGATACGGAATTCATCCATCTCACCATTTAGATAGGTTGCATTACCTGAACTAGGACTTATTCCATATCCTAATGTAAGATTACCCGTGTGTGATATATCTCCACCTACACCGAAGTTTTTCGAGGTCTCAAATCCACCATCTATGTAGAGTGTCGCTGTTGTTGTACCGCGGTTCCAAGTCACAGCTACGTGGTGCCAATTCCCATCATCAATTTCTGTAATACTACCTGTCATTAATTCGTATGCACCTGCAATATCCCTAGCGGCGAACCCTACATTTCCGGAATTGTCCTTCCAAATAGCCCAGCCTTGACCCGTAGCATTTCTATAAACGGATAGATACTCAAGTCCTGAAGTGGTATTAACCAAAACCCAAAATTCAACCGAAAAGCTGGTAGTTCCAATGTTAAATGCAGCGTTATTTGGGATTTCCAAATAATCTGACGAGCCATCAAATTGCAATGAGTTGTTCGACGTAGTACTACGCGCAGCAACGACTTCTACTATTTCATCTGGACAAACTAAGAAATCATCCTGATCAACTGTGACGGTCATTACCTGCGAAAAAAGTGCCGGTGAAAAAAATGCGAATAAAAAGAGAAGCGTATTCTTCATGTATAACTGCTTGAGTTCCAAAAATAAGATTAAAAAACAATTGTTTGGCGTTCTGCCCACTTAACTATGGAATTTCCATCCCAAGCCCAGTAAGAAGGGATGTCACGAGAACAATGCCTAGACCATAGCGCGTAAGTATTCGCTCCGGTTTCATCGATTACTAGGTAATCGCTTTCCTCTAAATCACCAGGCAAGTTTTTCTTATGCGCTAAATAATCTCCTGCAAAACACAAAGGACCTGCTATATCAAAAGGACGAACCTCCCCTGATCGCCACCTGCCCTCTGCCGAAATTACTGCCAAAGGAAATGGACGCGCTTTCGTGTATGCATCCCTCATAAAAAAATCGGCCCCTAAATGCACGAAGACGCGATCAGGCTGAACAACATATTCAATGGTACTAATCGCAAATCCCGCAGACGCATGCACCCATTGCCCAAATTCTGTGACCAATTTAAATGGAGTCCCATGGAAAATCTCCTGTACCATTAAACCATACGCTGACATCTTTGTCTGGCCGTCGATTTCCTCTGTAGGCAACCCACCGCCAATATCAAGCGTGTGGATTTTTCCCGGAGACTGCTCGTTTATGGTCAAAGCCACTTCACGTAAACCTATAAGTGCCTCTTTCTGAGCCTCTAAATTTTGCATTTGAGACCCACTATGAATGTGTAATGC
>JAQWJX010000039.1:0-2560 GCA_029248145.1 Schleiferiaceae bacterium
CATTGATGAAGTTAGAGCTGCCGAGTGGTGTTGAAGTAGAAATCAAGGTCTAACAGTAGACTAAATTTAAATTCCAGAAGAGATGCCAGGATTAATTGGTAAAAAAGTCGGAATGACCAGCATTTTCAGCCCTGAGGGTAAGAACTTGCCATGTACTGTCCTAGAGGTAGGTCCATGTGTAGTTACTCAGGTGAAAACAGAAGATGTCGATGGTTACAATGCTATCCAACTGGGTTGGGGAGAGGCGAAAGAGAAAAACGTCTCGAAAGCATTGCAAGGACATGTGCAGAAAGCAAGCACCTCTGTTAAAAAGAAATTTGTTGAATTCACTGACTTCGAAGGTGAATTGGAACTAGGACAAGTCTTGACGGCTGACTTATTCGAAGAAGGCGACTACGTAGACGTAGCCGGTACTTCTAAGGGTAAAGGTTTTCAAGGTGTTGTGAAGCGTCATGGCTTCGCCGGTGTTGGTCAAGCAACGCACGGTCAACACAACCGTCTTCGTGCGCCAGGTTCTATTTGTGCGGGTTCAGATCCTTCGAGAGTATTCAAGGGTATGCGCATGGCTGGCCGTATGGGTGGAAAGCGTGCTAAGGTTCAGAACTTAGTTGTTCTGAAGGTGGATGCTGAGAAGAATTTGTTAGTAGTTAAGGGTTCTGTTCCAGGAGCTAAGAATTCAACTGTAATTATCGAGAAATAATGGAATTGAAGGTATTAGACATAAACGGAAAGGAAACCAAGAAGAGCGTTAAGTTAGACGCGAAAATCTTTGGTATTGAGCCTAACGATCATAGCATTTATTTGGATGTAAAGCAGTTCTTGGCGAATGCTCGTCAGGGTACGCACAAATCTAAGGAACGTGCTGAGGTAAATCGTACAACGAAAAAACACCACAAGCAAAAGGGTACTGGTGGCGCACGTGCAGGTTCGTTAAAGTCTCCAATTCAGCGTGGTGGTGGTACTGTATTCGGTCCACGTCCTCGTAACTATGGTTTCAAATTGAACAAGAAGGTGAAGCAATTGGCACGTAAATCTGCGTTGTCAATCAAAGTGAAGTCTGATAATTTGAAGGTCGTTGAAAACTTCACTTTTGAGGTACCAAAGACTGCGAGCTTCATCAATTTGATGGCTGCTTTGGGTTTAGACAAGAAAAAATCGTTATTCATCGTTGGTGACTACGATAAAAACCTATATTTGTCATCCCGCAATTTACAAGGGGTTAAAGTTGTAAACTCCTCAGAAATAAGCACTTACGATATAATGAACGCTTCAGAAGTGGTATTATCAGAAGGTGCGGTTGAGAAAATTACAGCGATTTTAAGCTAAGAGAGCCATGAATATTTTGATTAAACCAATCATTACTGAAAAAGCAACAGCTCAGAGCGAAGACGAGAACGTCTATGCTTTTGAGGTGGTTCGAACTGCTAATAAGGTTGAGATAAAGAAAGCCGTAGAAGAGTTCTATGGCGTTAGTGTAGAAAGTGTTCGCACTGCTATTGTTCCTGCAAAATTCCAGACGAAGTATACTAAGGCTGGTCTAGTGAGAGGTCGTAAATCTGCCTATAAAAAGGCAATGGTTAAGGTAGCTGGTGGAGAGACCATCGATTTATACGGTAATATTTAATTACAATGGGTGTAAAGAAATTAAAACCAATTACTCCTGGACAGCGTTTTCGCGTAGTCAACGACTTTGAGCAAGTTACGGCAGCGAAACCTGAGAAGAGCCTTGTTAAAGGTAAGACCAAGAGTGGTGGACGAAACAATAGCGGGCGCATGACTATGCGTTACGTAGGTGGAGGACACAAGCAAAAAGTACGTACGGTAGATTTCAAACGCGAAAAGTTTGGTATCCCTGCAACTGTAAAAGCGATCGAATACGATCCGTTACGTTCAGCATATCTTATGTTGTTGGTATACGCGGATGGAGAGAAGCGTTACTCAGTAGCAGTAAACGGAGTCAAGGTTGGCGATAAATTAGTTAGCGGTAAGGGCAGTGCTCCTGAAGCGGGTAATGCATTGTTATTGTCTGAAATCCCACTAGGTACTATTATATCAAACATTGAGATGCGTCCTGGACAGGGAGCAATCATTGCACGTTCTGCAGGTACTTTTGCGCAGCTTTTAGCTCGTGAGGGTAAATACGCGATTATTAAGATGCCTTCAGGTGAGACTCGTATGATTCTTACTTCGTGTATGGCAACAATCGGTACTGTAAGTAATTCTGAGCACATGCTTCAGGTCAGCGGTAAAGCAGGTCGTAGCAGATGGCAGGGACGTCGCCCACGAGTTCGTGGTGTTGTGATGAATCCAGTTGATCACCCAATGGGTGGTGGTGAAGGCCGCGCTTCTGGTGGTCACCCACGTTCGCGCAATGGTATTCCAGCGAAGGGTTACAAGACTCGTACGCCTAAGAAGGCTACGAATAAGTATATCATCGAACGTAGAAAGAAATAATCTGAAAGTATATGGCACGTTCGCTTAAAAAAGGACCTTACATCCACTACAAGTTAGAGAAGAAAGTACTCGCTAATGTGGAGAGCGGTAAAAACACAGTGATCAA
>JAQWJX010000064.1:0-2574 GCA_029248145.1 Schleiferiaceae bacterium
GTTACTGCGGCATTGCCGTATGCTAACGGTCCCGTTCACATAGGTCACCTCGCGGGGTGTTACCTTCCGTCAGATATCTACGTTAGGTATTTGCGAATGCGGGGACGTGATGTAAAGTTCGTTTGTGGCTCTGACGAGCATGGAGTGCCAATCACAATCAAAGCAAAGAAAGAAGGGATTACGCCTCAAGACGTGGTCGACCGTTACAATGGCATGATGAAGGATGCTTTTGAAAAATTTGGAATTTCCTTTGACCACTACAGTCGTACTTCGAGTAAGCAGCACCATAAAAATGCCAAGGAATTCTTCACAAACCTCTTGGATAAGGGGGCGCTCGTAGCTAAAGAAACGCAGCAATATTTTGATGCTGAAGCGGGTCAATTCTTAGCGGATCGTTACATCACAGGAGAATGTCCGAAATGTCACGCAGCTGATGCGTACGGAGATCAATGTGAAAGTTGTGGTACATCGTTGAACGCTACAGATCTCATTGCACCCAAATCAACGTTAAGTGGCGCAGTCCCAGAATTACGTAATACGACGAACTGGTTCTTACCGTTGGATGAATTGTCAGGTGAGCTAAGGGCTTTTCTAGAAAGCCGCGAAGGTTGGAAGCCTAATGTCATGGGGCAATGCATGAGTTGGTTGAATGCCGGTGATGGATTACAACCGCGCGCCATGACCCGCGATTTAGACTGGGGTGTGCCCGTGCCAGTGGAAGGTGCTGAGGGTAAAGTCATGTACGTTTGGTTTGATGCACCTATAGGATACATCAGCGCTACACAGGAATTACTTCCGGATACCTGGGAGCAATATTGGAAAGGTGATGATGCAGAAATCGTTCACTTCATCGGAAAGGACAATATCGTATTTCACTGTATTATTTTTCCCGCGATGCTTCAGCAGCATGGGGAATACGCCTTGCCCACTCAAGTACCCGCTAATGAATTCCTCAATCTCGAAGGCCGAAAACTCAGTACTTCTAAGAATTGGGCCGTTTGGTTGCATGAATATTTACAGGATTTCCCTGGGCAGCAAGATGTTTTACGCTATGCATTGACCGCAACGATGCCCGAAACCAAAGACAACGACTTCACTTGGGCAGATTTCCAAACGCGTAACAATAGTGAATTGGTAGCAGGACTCGGTAATTTTGTGAATCGTGTAATGGTACTCACGCACAAATATTTTGACGGTGTTGTACAAGAGCCAGGAGTACTTACGGATTCCGATCGTGAAGCTTTAGCGACAATGACACAATGCGGTCGTAGAATTGCAAAGTCATTAGATGCCTTTAAATTCCGAGATGCTTTAAATGAAGCCATGAATGTCGCCCGATTAGGCAATAAATACCTGCAAGAACAAGAACCATGGAAGGTGTACAAGCAGGATCCTGCCCGAGCGGGAGCTGCATTATACATCGCTACACAAATCATGGGTATTGCATCCATTGTTTTTGAACCTTTTCTCCCAACCACTGCCTCAAAATTACGCGGTATGCTGAACCAGAACGGCGTTCCAAATTGGGAGCAATCCAATCAAGAAATCGTGGTTCCTGCGGGAACGCAATTGGGCGAAAGCTCTTTATTATTCTCAAAAATTGAAGACGAACAAGTTGAGGTGCAACGTCAAAAGTTGCAAGCATCGGCTGCAGCAAATGAGGCAGCAAAGGCACCTTCAACTATTGAAAAGACGCATATGGCACAGAAAGACGATATTTCTTTTGATCAATTCATGTCTATGGACTTGAGAGTGGGTACCATTCTCGAAGCAGAACGCGTACCTAAAGCGGATCGTCTACTGAAGTTTTTAGTAGATACAGGATTAGATCAACGTACTATAGTTTCAGGTATTGCCGAGCATTTTAGCCCAGAAGAAATGGTGGGTAAAAAGGTGACGGTACTTATGAACTTACCACCACGTAAAATCCGAGGTGTTGAAAGTCAAGGAATGCTTTTAATGGCAGAAGATGGTGATGGAAGCTTGAGATTAATGGCTCCAGAAAATGGTGCCGATAGCGGCGCAGTAATCGGCTAATTAACCGATATTCGCCAACTAAGTTTGGCTCCGTAGTTCAACGAATAGAATGCAGGTTTCCGGAGCCTGAGATAAGGGTTTGATTCCCTTCGGAGCTACTAAAAGCCTCAGCCTATGCTGGGGCTTTTTTATGTGTGAAATTATGGGAAATAAAAAAGGCCCCCATTTCTGGAGGCCTTTGGAATGTACTGATATAAACTTAGAGCTGCTTAACGTTTACAGCGTTTAATCCTTTTCTTCCTTCTGTCAATTCAAACTCGACACTGTCGCCTTCTTCGATTTGGTCAACCAAACCTGTTACGTGTACGAAGTACTCTGTGTTTGACTCGTCGTCTTTAATGAAGCCAAATCCTTTGTCTCCGTTAAAGAACTTTACTGTTCCTTGATTCATAATATAATTTAAAGTGCAAATGTCGACTAATTAATTGAGTGCGCGACATTTTTTTCTAAGTTATTTGTTTTTAGAGGGTTTACACGCGAAATAAAAAATCAGGAATGACCAAAGCGTCGAGCGAACATAAGTATATTTGCTGCAAG
>JAQWJX010000068.1:0-12338 GCA_029248145.1 Schleiferiaceae bacterium
TGTTTTAATGGGTGGTCACCCATCATCACATCATAGGCAGGTAAAGCGCGTACTACTGGCATGTTTTACTTTGTTTAGTTCAAGCAACACAGGAGATGATGCTTTGTGCGGTACCGTGGTGAAACGGACTATACAATTCCCAATAATTCCTCTAAATGTTCAATCTCGTAAGTAACTTTTTCGCTGTGTTTTATTCCCTTTGGGTTGAAAAAAACCTGATCAATTCCTTGCTCGCGGGCGCCGACGCAATCCGCGATGAGGTTGTCACCAATCATAAGACTCTCTTTACGTTCGGCGCCCGCAAGCTGCAGGGCACGACGGAATATCTTAGCATCGGGCTTATTTACGCCTACCTGATCACTACACAACAAGACATCAAAGAGCGGTTCCAGTCCACTTTCAGAGAACTTAATGTTTTGACTTTCATGGAAGCCGTTGGTAATGATGTGCATCTTATAGCCACGTCCTTTGAGCGTTTCAAGTACATGTCGCGCACCGTCAATCAAATGATTTTGATAAGGCGTTTCATCGATGTAACGTGTTTCGAGCCTCCAAGCCACATCGTTAGCTTCTGTACCGAAATGTGCGAAGGTTTCCTGAAAACGCGACTCGCGTAGGCCTTGTTTGGTGATTTTACCTTGACGGTACAAATCCCATTTTAAATCATTGATGACAATGTACTTCTGAAAGAATAATTCAAAGGAAGGTATCCCGAGCGCTTGCAAGCCTAAATCATTAAAGAGATTGCGAAGAGACATCTCGGAATTCTTTTCAAAATCCCTTAGGGTATGATCCCAATCAAAAAATAAATGCTTGTACCTCACGATTGTGTTGTTTTAGGTTTCATCCATTTTGACCACCACGGCAAGCGGTTATCCACATGGAAATAAAAAGGTTCATCTATCGCACCAAACCCTTGATAGAAACGTGCAAGTCCTGGAATACTGCTTCCTTCAAAATCTATGCAATGGTCTAATCCTGCCTTTGATTGTATCATTTGATCTATAAGCAAGGTTGGAGCCCCTGCTGCTTTTCCATCAGAAGTACTCGCATTTAGTAATAAGGTAGAACGTCCTTGCCACTGCACCCAAAACTGGCCTGCGACTAAACTGTTACCTTCTCCATAGGCGGCGAGTATCTGTCCGCGCTTTTGATACACGCAAAACTCCAACACTTTACCCAAGCTTTGCATATTTTCATCGGTGATCTGCGTCCGCTCTTGTGTAGTATTTTGCCATAATCTGATCAAGTCTTGCACGGTGGGCCAATTCCCGAAATCTAATTTCGCCTTTTCGGCCTTTTTTAAATTTCGCTTTGTCTGCGCATTGTAACCCGACCTCAAATTTTCATACGATGTGTCGGTCTTTAATACGAAGTTTGAGAACGTTTGACCCGTCCAGTGCGTAGGGCGCGGAACATCCGGAGAAATAAAAAACTCACCATACTGAACCTCAGCCATGGCACGTTCAATAAAGTCTTGGGTCCACTCTGCGCTTAACGGAATGGTGGCGAAAGGCCCCAGCGCCTGCGTACCGTAAGGACGGGTAGTAAAAGTAAACCCCTTTTTAACACTAGGGAATACCGGTAAAACGGCTTCATAATCACCATAAACTACGGCAGTCCAGCCTGGAGCTACCCAATTCAAATACCAGCTAAAACCGTAAGGTTGGGGTTTATTACGTGCACCAATGCATCGATCCCATCGCTCAAAATCGATTTCGCTATGTTCTAAATACCTAAGGTTGAGCGGCATGGATAAATGATTTATAGGTTTCGGACCAACCTTTCCACTGTGCTTCGTGTTCTGAGAAGGTTCTATTGTGCCACACTGAGATCAGCGTACCACCGACCTCCTTTACTCTCGGAATCCACTGCTTCATTTCTTCTGCCGCCTCCTTTGGATTCAAATGTGCATAAGTGATGTCCATAAAGGCAAAAGGTTTGATGAGCAGCGGTAATTCCGCCTCCATTTCCAAATCATAAAACGTGTAGGAACATGCCATGCTTGATCTAAAGCCTGGTGTATAGGTATACCCCATACTGTGTTCTTCATTTACACCTAAATCCACTAAATTCCGGAAGGTTTGTGGGGTACGCATCCTTAAGTAGTGCTGGCGTGAGCGCGTCACTGGCCTTCTTAAAACTTCTTGGAGCTGAACGCGCTCGTTCTGGACCTTCTCCGCATCACTGTTCGAAGCGTAGCTGGGATGTATGCCCACAGTCGACCAATCCGCAATCTCTCGGAGCTTCACTGCAGCTTCGGTACTGTGCGGACTTACATTTCTATCATTTGGTCCAAAGGGCGCAAAAAGCATAAAATAAATGGCTTTAATCCCGTGCATCTTGTTCCAATTGCGCTGCTTTCGAAACGTATCATAAGGATCGCGTCGAAGATTAAAAAGCGTGGATAGGCGTTCCTTAAATTTGCCGAAAGAAGCATTGCGCAGGTCCTTTACTAGTGCTCCCATAGTGCGAAGGGCACCCTTGCCCTTATACGCAAAAAGATTGTCGATATCCACCGTAGTGAGGTAGTCGTAATTTTGGACCAATTCGAAATCGGGACCCAGTAAAAGTTTTCCTACCGCAAGTGCCCACTCTCCAACCAGCGGTCGCGTTAAAAACCCATTACTAAATGCGAAACTCTCTTTGGCCGGAAATCGTCCGTGTTCGTCAGGAATAAAGGGCAAATATTCTTCGTAACGGGATACCAGGTAAAACGTTGCTGCCAAAGGATCAAAAGGAAGGTCACCAATCTGACGTTGGCAAAAAACAGGCATTCCTTGCCAATCTGAAGTGTAGAATTCTTGATCTGAAATCTCGTGCTCCCACAGTAATCCGTGCGGACTAATATTAAATGCGTCTTGACGCATCTCAGGCGAGTAATTCACTTTAATCCCTTCAGCTTGCGTAAAGGCTTCTTCAGAGGTATAGATGACCAAATCAAGCCGCATGGCATTTTTAAAAAACACCTTAGCCGCCCATTTAAACCTAGGCGTGAGCTGTGGAGTATAAAGGGCTATTACGGCATCCATTGACCGCCGTTTATATGAAGGGTTTGTCCCGTTGTATATTCGCTTTCTATCAAATACCGTATGGCCGCAACAATCTGCTCAGGCCGACCAAACTGGTCTTGAGGAATACCATTTCTGATGTCGTCTAAAATAGGTTGCGGCACATCATTTAACATGCCTGCATCCATATATCCGTAGGCAATGGTGTTCGCCGTAATCCCCTTAGTTGATACATCTAATGCGACGCCGCGCATGTAACCTTCAAGTGCACTTTTTGATGCGGCATAGGCACTGGTGCCAAAAGCAGGTTTGTGCGCAACAACGGAGCTCACAGAAATAACTCTACCATAGCCTTTCTCTCGCATGCCATGAAGAGCCAATTGCGTGCAGCGAACTGCACTGTAAAAATTAACTTCCATCAAACGATGCAATTCGTCAGCAGTAAGCTTCCAGGAGGCAGCCGCGTGAGAAATACCCGCATTATTTATTAATACATCCACACCACCAAAAGTTTCAGCCCAAGCAAAGAGGGCCTCCACATCCGCTTGCTGCGTAAGATCCGCACTGAAGACCTCCGCCTGTATCTCGTTTTCTTCACAAAACGACCTAAGGGCATCTGCTGCCCGAGTGGTTAACAGTAATAGGTACGGTTCAGCAGCCAATAAAGCAGCAATGGCTCTTGCTATACCGCCGCCACCGCCTGTTAATAGAATATTTTTCATGAGCCTTGTGGCGTATACATAGTTGTTCCATTCTCTTTATAAGCATCCAGTAAAACCCTTTTAAAGGCCTTAGCATCCGCCAGCAAAGCCGGAGCTTCACCAACAATAACACGAGTAAGGGCACCTTTTGTTTCAAGTAAAGGTATGAGACCGTCGCATTTACGAAGCGCACTCACTTCCGGATTGTGGCATTTTGTTACTACCGTAACGTTTCTGCCGTCTTTCAATTGTATCGGAAAAGTCTTACTGCGCTCTAAATAGATAGGAAATGAAAACGACTTCCATCCAATCGCATCTTCAACTGCGTGTAAACTGGTTCCGCTATTGATAAGTGTAGTACCTATGTAGAGTAACTGCCCGCCGCTATCTAAATGTTTCATCCATGGACTTTGTTGTCCGTAAGGTGTTCCATCCGTGTGATGCCCTTTCACATAACTCACAGCATCCGGTCCAGCAACAGCAACAGGCTCTAACGGATGGGCACTGCGTTCAGTGGCGACCTGCGTTCGAAAGTACTCCGTAATTGCACCCATTTTGCTTGGGGTCTCGACTACGTTAAACACCTCTTGTGGATGCATCGCTTGAAGTGTCGTTACTGGACTGGTAGGCATGAGTAGATTAGCATTAGGACCGATGACTTCACGCAATGCATCAATCACAGTTTTGGGCCCTCCTTCGAGGTAACCTATGGCGCTCATCGAACTGTGTACTAATAGATCTGCCCCCTCTTGCACCCCTGCTGCGCGCAATGAATCGACCAAACGCTCCTTTGTCCAGGTTTCACCTGAATCTTTCTTATTCATAAGTGCCTTTCGCACCTGTGATTTTTTACGACGGCGGTTCCAAGCTAACACGGCCGACGGAACTAAGGACCTTAAAATATCTTTAGCGCTCATTGGACCAATTTAATTCATTCATCAAACTATCTACCATGTATTTAGTCGCCCAATTAGGTAAACCAAACGACTCATACCTACCCCACAAGGGGAAAGAACCCTGTAAAGCACCTCCTACATCGAGCGCGGTGCGCGCACCGTTAGTAGCAATAACCGAAAGTAAAACATTCATACTGCCTCGTGCTTCTTCCGCCCAGAAAGCCTTTGTATCGGCTCGAGCAATTTTATGCCAAAGGATGGCCAGCTGAGCACCACCCGTGGGTATAAAGGCTTCCGATCCCTGCCATTGCTTATCGTATCTCCCGTGCAATAGTCCGCGTTCTACAAATTTCTGCGCAAGCGTTTCTGCTCCACCTATGGCAGCATTCGTGTACTTCTCGTCGCGCAATAAATTACCGGCATCAAACAATCCGTCGAGTGTATAAGCTATGGTATGAATGATTGGCTTGTGGTTTTTATGTTCGGTATTGTCACAATTGGCCAGCCAAAAGTTATCCTGTTGCTGCGTCAATACCCAATCTAAATGCAATCGAGCCTTTGCTTCCCAAGCGTCTTTATCCGCCTCAAAGTGTTGCGACCATTCTAAAACAGGAGCTACCACGTAGGTTCCATATACGCGTACCGCACCCATGAAATCATTTGAAGAAAATTTACCTTCAGCGTCTAATTGGTTCCACACCCAAACGATTGCTCGGTGCGCCGCCTCTTTATACACTTCTTCTCCAGTAAACAGATACAGCGCCTTCATTCCACGAAGAATTTGCCCAGTATTGAACACCACAGAACCTCTTTTTTGGTGCACATAACCACCCGGCCAACCGCCGTCTGCATGTTGTATTTCCAGAAGCCATTTTCCCGCTTCCAATGCCGCAGATCTTGCATTTCCTGCCCACGGACCTTCTTCATTTTGTGCATAACGCAAGAGCGTCGGAATGATATACCCTGTCGTTTCCGGATAAGATGATGTCCAACCGCTGTGGTGGTAATACGTACCTGAACCGCTGTCTGAACCTGTTGAAATACTATGAATTAACCAACGTACACCGTGATGCAATGATTTTTCAATGGCGCCACTGTGGTGGTGCCTGCGGTACGATTTTAAGTACAGGAGTTTGTTCCACTCCGCAAAAAAATAACGCCAATGGTCGTACTTCTTAAAAAATGCAGCCCATCGCTGACTGTAGGCCAATGCTCCCATTACAATAATCCCTGATCCGAAAAGCTAAAGTAGCCACTACTGGCCACAATTAGGTGGTCTAACAACTTGATATCTAAAGTATCTGACGCCGTACTCAATTTTCGTGTCATTCGCTTATCATTTTCACTGGGCTGTAAAGACCCACTCGGGTGATTGTGGGCTACAATAATTGCAGTAGCATTCCAATGTAAAGCCCGTTTTAGAATTAATCGTACATCCGTTACGGTACCCGTTAATCCTCCCTTAAACAGCTGGTGGCACGCCAATGGCGCATGTGCTCGATTTAAATACAAAACGTGAAACTCTTCATGCGCTGGAAATCGCAAGCCCTTGAAATGTTGATACGCATCTGCACTTTTTCGAATCACCTCTTTCAACGGCTTTGGAGTGCTCCAAGCCTGGTGTAAGGCAAGAACAGCCATAATCTGTTTTGCTTTTTTCGGTCCAATTCCTTTTATCTCCCTTAATGCATCTTCATCCACCTGCAGTATCCTGTTAAAATCGAGGAAGTATTCATTTAATGCAGATTCTAACTCATCAACACCTTGAAATTGGGCACCAGCGTTCAAGATATAGCTCAAGAGCTTTGCCTGCGACCAATGTCGCGAAGCTTCAAAAAAAGAATGTTTTTCCATGACTGTACTATTTTCATTAACGGAGTCTTAATAAGCTAAGAGAGACCGGAGAATTATCCTATTTTTATCGTGTGAAGATTGCAATACTAGGATCAAGAGGGATTCCAAACCGATACGGAGGCTTTGAAGAAATGGCCGCTCAAACCGCGCCATTATGGGTAAAAGCCGGACACGAGGTGGTGGTCTACGCTGTTGGCAATCATCCGGATAAAATTTCTGAATTGAACGGTGTGGCGATTCGCCATATTTTCAATCCCGAAAAACGCCTTGGCCTTTCAGGGCAATTCATCTATGATTTCCTTTGTATCCTTGACGCGAGAACTAAGAATTTCGACGTGATTCTGCAACTGGGTTACACCACGAGTGGCATCTGGTCCTTTCTCTGGCCGAAGCATAAAACGGTTACGAATATGGACGGTTTAGAGCACCAAAGGGCCAAATACGCGGGACCACTCTCTTCCTTCCTAAAATGGAGCGAGCGACGGGCTGCGAAACGCTCAAAACTTTTAATTGCTGACAATCCGGAGATTGCTAACTACCTCAGCAAATACAATATACCCATTTCCACTATCGCTTACGGAAGTGAAATCGTAGAGGAATCTATAGACGCCAAAGATCTTTTGCAACGTCACCAACTACCGACCGATAATTTCCACCTCCACATTGGGCGCATTCAACCCGATAACCACGTATTTGAAATTCTGGATGCTGCAGTAAACAGCGGAGAAACCCTAGTTACTGTTGGCGATTACACTACCCGCTATGGTAGAAAGCTTAAAGCCACTTTTCCCGAACCGAACATCATTTACGCCGGTACCATTTACGATAAAACCATCCTTAACGCCCTGCGCACACGCGCAACGTTTTATCTACACGGCCACAGTGTAGGCGGCACTAATCCTGCATTATTAGAAGCTATGGGTTCAGGATCCATGGTACTGGCACATGAGAATCCTTTTAACGCCAGCGTGCTTGGGGGTTTAGGCGCTTTATGGAAAGACGAAGCAGCATTAACACAACTACTTACCCAACGTCCCTCCATGAAGATCCGCTCGGAGCAAGCCCGTCTTTCTCGTGAACGCATAGCGGCACACTTTAATTGGGAAGATGTAGCCGAGAACTATCTACAATCCTTTACTAGCCTGAAATAAAAGGCCCCACAGTTTGCACTGCAGGGCCTTTATTGAGTTTTCTGATCTGCATTAGATGATCAACATTGCATCTCCGAAAGCAAGGAAACGGTATTTTTCCTTAATGGCTTCGTTGATCGCATGCATGGCCAAATCATGACCCAACATCGCACTGTTCATCATCAATAAAGTAGAGCCTGGAGGATGGAAATTTGTCACCATCGCATCAGGTACTTGTACCTCATAAGGTGGGAATATAAATTTATTGGTCCAACCTTCACTTCCGGTCACACGTCCACCCGTAGTTAAAGAACTCTCGATGGTTCGTACGGTGGTCGTACCAATAGCACATACTCTTCGCTTTTCAGCTAATGCCGTGTTAATAGTATCCGCGGTGCCTTGCGGCAAGAAATATTGTTCACTATCCATTTTGTGTTTGCTCAAGTCTTCCACCTCAACTGGGCGAAAAGTCCCTAAACCCACATGGTGCGTTAGCTCAGGTAAGTGAACCCCTTTGATTTCTAAGCGTTTCATAAGATGCTTTGAGAAATGCAATCCAGCTACCGGCGCTGCAACTGCACCTTCAACCTTCGCAAAAATGGTCTGGTAACGTTCGCTATCTTCTTCTGTCGGCTCGCGATCGATGTACTTTGGTAATGGGGTCTCACCCATTTCCTTCAACTTCGCGCGAAACTCCTCATAACTTCCGTCAAAAAGGAATCGTAGCGTTCTCCCACGTGAGGTAGTATTATCAATAACCTCAGCAACGAGAGAATCATCTTCTCCGAAATACAACTTGTTACCAATTCTAATTTTACGTGCAGGATCAACCAGTACGTCCCATAAACGGCTTTCAGAATTCAACTCTCGCAATAGGAAGACTTCGATGCGCGCACCAGTTTTTTCCTTATTTCCCCACATTCGTGCAGGAAATACTTTTGTGTTGTTGAGAACCATAACGTCACCATCGTCAAAATAATCGATGACTTCGTGAAAGTGCTTGTGTTCGATTTCACCAGTGTCTTTGTGCACTACCATTAAACGACTATCGTCGCGGTGAATCGTTGGTTCTTGCGCGATAAGCTCCTTTGGGAGATCATACGCGAAGTGTGAAAGTTTCATTTTCATAGCTTACGGGCTTTGAAAAATTAATATTAAGAGAACGGCGAAGATACAATTTCGAACCCCCCTTTGTCAAGTTTTATGAGAACCAATTGATTTTAAACAATGCAGTTCCGACATTTGTTAAACCTACTCGCCACATATGGATTGAACAGACGCATTCAAACACAATACTATGGGAGTTAATCTACACGAAAAATTGAGCGGTTTACGCTCAAAAAACACGACTTCAGTTCACCTAGATGTACTAGAAGGGTTTAAAACATTATTAAACGCTCCTACAGAGGGCGAGCGAATTTTAGCCAACCTGTTCGAATCTAATGGCGATCATGAAGTGTTGAATTTTGATACTCTTGAGTCCGATAGAATTTACCACATAACAGATATCAAAAAGCTTTGTGTGGACTACCGTCTTCGGTTTTTAGATTCCAAGCGTTTCAACGGCACCTTCCCCGCTGAGGCTTTGGATGCCGTTAAGGAATTTGAAATCGTTCAGGGTCGCGAGATTAAGGGATTCAAAATGATTGCGCCTGCAGGCATGTTCAAATTGGCTGAGAAAGATAAAGACCCTTTACTTTTTGTTCCAATGGGCGGCGGATACCATTACTTGCTCGCAAAATGGGGCAATGACTTACACCCATTACGCAAAGCTTTAGTATACCCTTTTAGGGATTTCGAAAGTCTCATGAAAACTGTATTTGGGTTTTGCTTGGCTGTAGCCTTACTCTTTCCAGAAAGCCTTATTCGAGGACCTAAGGATACAGGCACCATCCTACATCTTCGCGTAATCTTCTTCTTCTGGATGGTTTTTTCTACGGGCGCAATGACTGCGCTTTACGGTTTTAGCAGAATGAAAAATTTCAATGCCAATCTGTGGAAAAGTAACTATTTAGACTAGCCCCTTAAAGCAGACTTAAAATACGCAGACCACTCTAACGGGTTCTTGGCGCCATCGGCAGCGAAGGACCCGATTTTTGTTCTACGCAGTGCGCTCAAATGGGCGCCAGAATGAAGCGCCTTGCCCAGGTCATGGGCTAAAGAGCGGATGTAAGTTCCTTTGCCGCAAACCACACGTAGCTTTAAGACATTATCAGAAAATGATACTATTTCCATTTCATCAATATAAACCGTTCGTGGCTCCACGATGACTTCTTCGCCAGCACGCGCTTTTTCGTACATACGCACACCACCTTGCTTGATCGCTGAAAATATTGGCGGATACTGTTGAATTTCTCCTTGAAACTGTGGAAGTATTTCCGTTATCGCATCGGTAGAAATATGCTCGGTCGGATAGGTGGCATCAATCTCACTTTCTAAGTCATAAGAAGGTGTCGTACCACCAAAAGTGATTTCAGCGATATACTCCTTCTCTTGTCCCATGAAACTAGCAATGGCTTTGGTCTTTTTTCCTACACATACAATAAGCAAGCCTGTAGCTAGCGGATCTAGCGTACCGGCGTGTCCTACTTTGAGCTTTTTAAGACCCAATTCTTTTTGAAGGGTAAACCGAATTTTTGCGACTGCTTGAAAGCTAGTCCACTCGAGCGGTTTGTCCACCAGTAGAACTTCCCCTGCCAATATTGATGCTCTAGTCAAAACTTAGACGAGTTGACTGATCAACACCATTGCAGCCACCGCGAAACAGTAATAGGAGAAATATTTCAATTGGCTGCGCTTCACGAGTGCGACCATCCAATTACATGCGACAATGCCACTAAAGAAAGCAGCAAGTAAACCAATAATCAATACAGCACCGCTGACTTCTTCGCCCATGGTCTCCCCTGCGACAATATCTTTTGCATCTAAAAATGCTTTACCCAAGATTATGGGAAGCACCATTAGAAAAGAGAATCGTGCTGCCTTCGCACGGTCTATACCGAGCAGGACGGAAGTAGAGATGGTTGCCCCACTGCGAGAGATTCCCGGCAAGATGGCCACTGCTTGAGCCAACCCGATCACAAATGCATCGATTCCCTGGACACTTTTATGTGTTTCTTTCGCACGGTCTGCAAGAAAAAGCAATATTCCTGTTAAGGCTAACATTGCACCTATAAGCAGTAATTGTCCTTCAAATAAAGTACCAATCTGTTCTTCAAATATCAATCCAATGAACGCTGCGGGTAGCATTGAGATCAAAACGAAACTTACGAATTTTGTCTCCGCATTCCATTTGAATTTTAACACGCCCGAGATGAGCTCGGCAATGTCCTTCCTAAATACAACGATAGTGGATAGCGCGGTACCTGCATGCACAACAACATCAAACGTTAGGCTTTGCGCACCCGTCATCTCAAGACCAAAAAGTGCTTTACCAATTTCTAGATGTCCAGAAGAACTTACTGGTAAGAATTCCGTGAGGCCTTGTATGAGACCAAGAATTAAGGCTTGGATTGGCGTCATAGTATAAACTTAATCTTCCTTTTTCTTCATCATGATTGCTGCAATAGGCAACAATAGACCGATAAAAATGAACCAAGGCGCCACACCAATGCGCTGTGCACCAAAAATGGCTTCGTTGAATTCATCCGGCGCATCTGAACCACCGCCTAACATTAAAGCAAATCCAATAGCAAGCATAACTAATCCAGCGATAAGGACTAAATATTTTCTGCGGTCAAAAAGGAAAGTATCTTTATTTTCCATAGTTAATAGTATAATTCGTTCGTTCTTAATTTTAAATATTTTCGGATTGCAATAGCGGTAGATACCCCGGGTACTAGCAGCCCAATGCATAATAAGGCAGCAAATACTACCCACATAGTGTCTCTCTCGAAAAGTGCGAGGAGGGTTGGGAAATAATTCTTCAGCGCCATACCTAAAGCGAGTAATAACCCCATACTCAATGCCGCACTAAGCAAACCTAATACTAAACTGTTCAAAAGATACGGTCTTCTAATAAATCCTGAGGTGGCTCCTACCAACTGCATGGTCTTCAAAAGAAAACGTTTAGAATAAATGGTCAGACGAATGCTAGAATTGATCAGCGCGAGTGCCACCAACAACAATACTAAAACTGCACCGGCAAGAATCCAGCTAATTTTTTCAATGTTTTGATTTACAAGGGTAATGAGGTCCGGATCGTAGAGGACATCTTCAATGTAAGGGTCCCGCAGTAGTTCTTGCCGCAGCGCCTCAAGATTACCCGAAGCAACAAAAGCGCCGTTTAAATGCAAGTCCACGGTATTAGATAGCGGATTGTATCCTAAGAATTCTACAAAATCCTCACCTAAATCTGCCTGAAGTGCTGTTGCAGCCTCTTCTTTTGTGACCAATTCTGCACTTTTCGCATAGTCCGCTAACTGCTGCGACTTCACCAATGTGCGTAACTCTTCTTCTGGAACGGATTCATCCAATACCAAAGTGAACGTAAAGTTTTCACGCACGGCCTGAGCCAATGCTTTTGCAGAAAATACGAGGGAGCACAAAACGCCAAGCACAAACAGGACGAGTGTCATGGAAACGACAACGGACAGGTACGACGATCGAACGCGCGAAGAAGTAAATTTTTGTTCTTTGGAACTCATTGCAGCGAAAATAGTAAATCTAGCGGCGCATTCACTAATTTCGCGCATGTTCAACACTTCTTTAACGCTATGGAGTACAACCACAACGAAATAGATAAAA
>JAQWJX010000087.1:0-11438 GCA_029248145.1 Schleiferiaceae bacterium
AATTCCACCCATTAATTGTTCGTTTGAAGCCCCCCAAGCGTCCGTCTCAAAATCTGTAGCATAAGCGCTGATTTTGGGTGGGCCGTAACTCAGGTTGATGTCCAAAGGAACTCTAAAGGCCACGGTATACTTCCCGTTCACCACACTCGCTTGGCCATTAAAAACGGTATTGTTCTGCGTGGTAAAATTAAAAGGCGTTCCACTCTGATCGTTCACTTTAGTTTGTTGCATTTGTGGCTTATCGAATACGGTCACCCATGCTTTTCCGTTGAAATTGTTCAATAGCGCTCCGCTCTGTACATCTCGCACACTGCCTTGAATTTGCACCCACGAAAGGGCCTTCAAAGTATCTTGAAAATCTGACCATGCCATACCGTTGAGGGTATCGAAAATCATTTGATGTTTTGGACGTGCTAGCGGCAATGCAGCGTCACCGATGAGTGAAAACTTTATTTTATCCCCACTATTATTATTGTTTTTCGTTTCTCGGAGAACATCGCCTAATCTAGGGTTATCCAATTGCATCATTTCCTCATTCAAAAGGGCATTTAATGCATACGTACTATTGGTTGCAAAAACACTCCGCGTTGTCGAAAACAACCCAATGGCTCCACCGCTTGGATTCAGGAACAATTGCTCACCAGCACTGATGCGCAACGGGTCATCGAATCGCGTGAATTCACAAGTAATAGTGGTAACGACCGGCTGCTTCGAGGTATTATTCCATCCGTTAATGTCTTCCAATTGTAAAATACGTTCAGTAGTCCATCCAACCTCTCCACCATGGCCAACAAATGAAACTGCTAGAGCGCCCTGCTCTACCTCGTCGAATAAGGCTTCACGAGCTTCGGGATAACGCTGAGAACCAGGCTTAGTATCCTGTAGGTAGGCATCGGAGTAGATTTTAATTTGGTTCAACTCTGCTCTAGTAGTATCCAAAGTTTTTGCTAATCGGTCTTGATAAACAGCAAATTCCTTTTCCCAAGGTTCATCTGCATCATCCACCACAAAAATACCACGGGCACGCCAAGGTCCGAAACGGTCCGCACCTTGCATGTAATTTGCAATTTTCGCAACTGCCTCTTCTGCCTCACTTACCGTTCGTACTGGAATTCTACCAATACCGATATCTAGATCGTCCAAAAACCAATTCACACTCTCCCCGGAATCCAAATACCCGTAAAAGTCATCCGTGATGTAGGAAGTGATCAGTGAGAAACTAGCATTGGTGTGGTAGGTGGGCACCAAATTTGATTTTGCACCTGGCAGTATGCCCTTGTAGTCATAGGATGCATCGCCGAATAATGTGAGATATTTAAGTGAATTGTAATCAGCATATGCCTTTACAAGGAATTTTCTAATGGCACCAATATCGGGGTTTCCCGTATTCATTACATCATATATGTAGTCAAGCGAGACCACTTCAGAAGTAACGCCTGATGCGCGTTCCAGTTCCGCAAGATCGTTAGCGGCATCTAGCAAAGAATCGGTAGTAATAACGATACTTTCAATTCCATTTAAATCTGAATAAGTCGCGGTCTGAATATCGTTGAGGTTTACATTCTCATCTACAATAAAGGCAAGGGGCTCATCACAATCGCCTATCTTGTATGTACGAGGTTGGTCTTCATGCGAATACCACCTATGTCTAGTTTGATCTGGACCCAATGAAGTTACAACAGCTGGTTCAATCAGTGTCGAAATTTGCTTGTTTTCAATACCGAAAATCCTTAAACAACTACTCCCTTCGACTTCGAAATGGGAGTAATTACCTGCACCTCTAGGATGATTAACCATGAATTGGTTGGGATACACCTCTTCTTCCGACGTTTCCCAATCCACTATCATTTCATCCAGCCACATAGCTGCTGCATTGTCGCCTACTTTATCATAGGTAATGGTTAGCGTTGTGCTTTGATCGGCAGTGAAATCCACTGTGAGTAGCTTTTCTTGGACATAATTACTTACAGAACCTGTTTGAACAGCTGGAAAGGCTACAGTTTCGCTTTGTGAACCATACTGCACAGTCAGTTTCGTGTTACTCGTGCTCGAGCGCGCGACTGCTTTAATTTGCACTTTTATGTTACTTCCTGGCACCGGACGATTGGCACTGGAAGTACTCAATGTAGTTCGACCACTAAAATCATAAACTCGCGTTGTAGTGAAATCGAATAATTCACCCATCCATTTACGCCCAGTTCCAACTAAATTATACATGGCTGTATCGTAGACCCATGTCGCTTTTGCATTCAATGCTCTGCTACTGTCTTGCTTCGCAACTGCTTCTATAGGAATGCCCTGGTATGCTGTATTTCCTCCACTAACTAAAAAATATTTTCGATCGCTAAACGGGTTAGGCACGTAGGATGAGCTGCCTAGAATCGGATCATAGCTAATGTTGTAATTCGGCGGTATGTAGAACCAGAATTCTGTATCATCATCGATAATAGAGTCGGAATCAAAGACGTGATAAGGGATAGAAAAATCGTTGTTCATAGGCTCACTCGCGCTATTTTGAGGCGAGAGGTTACCTTCAAGGCGACAACGAATTTCAAGCGATTGGTTACTAGACTCTCCGGTGAGAATGCCCAAATCTAAAATTTCGCTACCACTGAGCATGTACAATCCAGAAGACTCTTCTCCCCAAGATTGCGGGGCGGAAATTCGGTGATTCATCGTTTTAAAACGAACATAAGTACCCGCATCAAAAGACATCTGGCCCGCGACTAAAACAGGGTACAATATGATACCAAAAAGTGCTATGATTTTTTTCACTCCGACAAATCTAATGTGTAAAAGATAACAAATGGCCTAAAAAAAGCGTTTAAAGAGGAACGTCAAGCAAGTGCAAAACGTACTTTTTTTGCTTATACTTGTTCCTTGAAAACATAGGTTAATCCATGAACGCAGTAAAAACGCGCATACTAACATTGGCTACAGGCTTGATTTTTAGCACTTTGAGCTTTGCTCAAGATGCTCATTTCAGCCAGTATTATGCCAATCCTATCTATCTAAATCCAGCATTTGCAGGTCTAGAAAGATGTCCTACAGTACACAGTAACTACAGAAATCAGTATCCTGAACTCGGAGTCTACCAGTCTTACTCTGCCTCTTACGACCAATATGTCGATAAATTAAATGGTGGTGTTGCCATCATGGCACTGAAAGATGATGCCGGAAATGGTGCATTAAATCTTACTGAGGTAAGCGGGGTTTACAGCTATCACCTAGAAGTAAATCGCAACTTCACTCTGCTTAGTGGTTTTCAAGCCACCTTCCGTCAACGGACGTTGGATTGGAATCAATTTACCTTCCCCGATATGATTGATCCTTTTTATGGATTTGTCTTACCAACGAACGAAGTAGCTCCAGGCAACAACTACAACAATCACCTTGACCTTAGTTTTGGTATGCTCGGATTTACAGAACGCTGGTACATAGGAGTTGTAGGTCATCACCTCACTGAGCCAAACGAAGCTTTTTTAAGTCAAAGTCGTCTGCCTTTAAAATTGACCGCACACGCCGGTGCAAATATTCCTTTGGGTAGAAAACGTTTACACAATAGTCTTCAGTCGTACATCGTTCCTAATGTGGTGTATCAACAACAAGGTGCTGCTTCACAACTCACTGCAGGTGTTAGTTTTGCCCGTGGACCGTTGGCGGGTGGTTTAGCCCTTCGTCAAGGAAGCTTCAATCCAGATGCTGTGATCTTCATTTTGGGGATTACGCCTCCTGATTTGCCATGGACATTCGGTTACAGCTATGACTATACCATAAGTGACTTAACCAACACCCTGGGTGGCGCACACGAAGTAAGTATGGGGTATAAATTCCCTTGCCGTTCGCGCCGCAGCAAACTCAAAGCACTCAAGTGCCCTAAATTCTAAGAAGCCTAACAACTGTTTATCATATGAATAAGTTTATCCAGTTTTCAATTGCCACTATCTCAGCTGCGCTTCTCGCCAGTTGTGCGGGTCCTGAATCTAATTCTACGGGCTGGGCAATCAATAACAAAAATAACGGTGGATTTCAAGCGAATCTAAAGTATCAAGGACAAGAAACAGGACCAGGTCTTGTATTCGTTGAAGGTGGTACGTTTATGATGGGTCAAGTCGAAGAAGACTTTATCAAGGATTGGAACAATGTTCCACGTCGCGTAACTGTGAGTTCATTCTACATGGACGAAAATGAGGTTACCAATCTCGATTACCGCGAATACCTCTACTGGTTACGTCGTGTTTACGATTACGACTACTACCCAGAAATTTACCGTTCTGCCCTTCCAGATACATTGGTATGGAGAGATAAATTAGCATACAACGATAATTTCGTAGAAAACTACCTTCGTCACCCTGCATACAATTACTACCCTGTGGTAGGTGTAAATTGGTTGCAAGCGCAGCGCTATTGTTCATGGAGAACAGATCGTGTCAACGAAGCGATCTTAATCCAGGAAGGTATTCTTAGAGAATTACCGGAGCAAATGGATGCGGACCACTTCAATACTGAAGTATACCTCTATAAGCAGGAGTATGTGGCTCAGAACAAAAAAGGTCTGAAAGATCTTAACCCTAACTCTGCTTTCGGAAAAGAAGGTCGTCCAGCACGTATTGAAGACGGGATCGTTCTTCCAAAGTATCGTCTCCCGACCGAAGCAGAATGGGAGTATGCCGCATATGCGGATGGAGGTAAGCGTATCTACAACCGTGTAGCTGACAAAAACAAATACACTTGGAATGGTAGCGCAACGCGTAACCCAGAGAAACAAGACCGTGGTGATATCCTCGCCAACTATAAAAGGGGTCGTGGAGATAATATGGGTACATCAGGCTGGTTGAATGACCAAGCAGACGTCACCATGCAGGTTCGTTTCTACCCTCCAAACGACTTTGGTCTTTATGATATGGCTGGTAATGTTGCCGAATGGGTTTTAGACATCTACCGCCCTGTGAGCTCTTACGACGTAACTGATTTCCGTGCCTTCCGTGGTAATGAATTCAAAACATACGATAAAAACTACCAAGACATTGGGTCTTTAGAGGTTTTACAAGATCCGCAAAAAGAGGTTCGTAACGGTGACACTGTTATCGTTCGTCTACCGGGACAACTTCCCGTGCGTTCAGTTACTGTAGAAGAAAATGTAAAACGTCGTAACTACCAAAAAGGAGATTACCGCGATTACGTCGATGGTGATAATGAAAGTTCAATGAACTATGAAAACCCTGTTGAAGAGGGTGAAGCGGCCATGTACGATTATGGCAATAAAACGCTCATTGGCAACACTACTCGCGTTTACAAAGGCGGTAGCTGGAAAGACCGTGCATACTGGTTAAGCCCAGGTACGCGTCGTTACCTTGAAGAAGACCAGAGCACGGATTACATCGGTTTCCGTTGTGCTATGGATCGCGTTGGTTTCCAAAACGAAAGTAGTGGCAGAACAAAACGCCCGGCAAAAGTAAAACGTCATAACTTCAAACGTTACAAAATGTAATTTGGATTACGTTAAGAATTTTAAAGCCCCACCTTCGAGTGGGGCTTTTTTGTACCCTAACTTTCCGTAACAGAACAACCTTATACTATGCGAGTATTTGAAGCTTTTCTTTCCTGTGGCAGCGTATGCACCGATACACGATCTATTGTGCCCGGAAGTGTATTCTTTGCACTTAAAGGTGCCTCGTTCAATGGAAACACTTTTGCACTACAAGCACTCGAGGCAGGCGCCACGTTCGCTGTTGTGGACGAAAACGTAGGTGACGATGAACGCCTGATTAAAGTAAGTGACGTGCTCACCGCACTGCAACAATGTGCGCTTGAATACCGACGTCATTTGAACATACCAACGATCGGACTAACAGGCAGTAATGGCAAGACCACCACAAAAGAATTGTTCCTTGCCGTACTTCGAACAAAGTATGCTGTCCATGCTACAAAAGGCAACTTTAACAACCATATTGGTGTGCCGCTAACGATACTCAACGCTCCAAAAGAGACAGAGATCCTCATCGTTGAGATGGGCGCCAATCATCAAAAAGAAATTGGAGAACTGGCGTCTATTACTGAGCCCACGTTAGGATATATTACCAATTACGGAAAGGCGCACCTAGATGGATTTGGCGGTGTAGAGGGAATAATAAAAGGTAAAAGCGAACTGTATGATTTCATCGCACAGACAGCAGAAGGCGTCGCCCTAGTGAATGCGGACGATGCGATCCAACTAGAAAAAAGTACAGCTTGTCGTCGAACCACCTTTGGAAAAACCAAAGCGCAATTTACCTACGCCTTAGCCGAGAAAGATGAATTTGCAGGTATCCAGTTTTCAACAGCTGCGGCATCCTATACTATTCAAAGTAACCTAAGTGGTTCGTTCAATTGTACGAATCTGGCAGCAGCAGTAGCACTGGGACGACACTTTGATGTCCCCGCTCTTTCCATCGTGCAGGCTTTGAACGACTATGTGCCTACTATGAATAGAGTTGAATGGCGAAAAACGGCCTCGAATCGGGTTTTATTGGATGCCTACAATGCGAACCCTACGAGCATGTCACTCTCCATTGAAAATTTTGCTAAATGGCATAAGGACGGCTGGTTGGTACTGGGTGATATGTTTGAGCTAGGTAAAGAAAGCGCAATAGAACACCAAGCTATAGTGGAATTGGTACAACGGACAAACATGAAAGAGCGCTGCATCCTAGTAGGAAAACACTTTGGCAGTACCAGCTGGCAGGGTTTGCAATTCGCAACAACGAGAGAATTAGAAACGTATTGGATAGAAAACGGCGCCCCGAAGGACGCCGCTATTTTATTGAAAGGTTCAAGAGGAATTGCACTTGAGCAACTCCTTCCTTTGCTTTAATTAAGAATTCTTAATCATATCGCGCGAGATCACGATGCGTTGTATCTCTGAAGTACCTTCATAAATCTGAGTGATTTTGGCATCGCGCATCAAACGCTCTACATGGTATTCTTTTACGAATCCATAACCACCGTGCACTTGAACGGCTTCTGTAGAAACCCACATTGCAGCTTCTGATGCAGCCAATTTTGCCATCGCACTCTCTTTATCATAGGCCATGCCCTGATCCTTCAACCAAGCGGCTTTATAAACCAACATTCTTGCCTGCTCAATCTTCATCTCCATATCCGCCAATTTAAAGGCAATGGCTTGATGTTCGTGAATAGGTTTTCCAAAAGTGGTACGTTCCTTCGAATAGCTCAATGCTAAATCAAGAGCACCTTGAGCAATACCTAGAGCTTGAGCTGCAATACCAATACGTCCACCACTTAAGGTTTTCATTGCAAATTTAAAGCCGAAGCCATCTTCACCAATTCTATTTTCTTTAGGCACCTTCACGTCGTTAAAGAGTAACGTGTGTGTATCTGATCCACGGATACCTAATTTATCTTCTTTTTTACCGACCACGAATCCTTCCATGCCCTTCTCTACAATCAAGACATTTATTCCACGGTGTCCTTTTTCACGATCCGTCTGCGCAATAACCAAAGCGATTTCACACGTACCGCCATTAGTGATCCAGTTCTTCGTTCCATTTAACAAATAATGATCACCCATGTCTACAGCCGTAGTCGCCTGCGAGGTTGCATCCGAACCTGCTTCCGGTTCGCTCAAACAGAAAGAACCAATAATTTCGCCTGAGGCAAGGCGTGTTAAGTATTTAGCCTTTTGCTCAGCTGACCCGAAGGTTTCAAGCCCCCAACAAACCAAACTATTATTCACACTCACTACAACAGACGCCGAGGCATCTATCTTCGACAATTCCTCCATGGCAAGAACATAGCTTAGAGTATCCATTCCGGAGCCACCATTCTCAGGTGATACCATCATGCCCATGAAGCCTAATTCGCCAAGTTTCTTAATTTGTTCTGCAGGGAATTCCTGCTTTTCATCTCTTTCAATGACTCCGGGTAACAGCTCGGTTTGCGCAAAATCGCGCGCTGCATCTCGAATCATCAAATGCTCCTCTGATAGGTTGAAGTTCATCGATTTTTCTCTTTATTATTGGGTACTGCAAATGTACAACGCACACTTCAATGTTTTAGGCTTAATGAGCGGAACCTCACTAGATGGGATGGATGCCGCAGTGGTCCAATTTTCAAAGGACCCTGAAATAGAATGGAAACTATTGTATTTCAAGTGTATACCCTACCCCGATTCCCTAAGGATAAGCATCGAAGCAGCGTACGAAAATGCCCATCTAAGCGCAGCTGCATCGACCGCCTTTGCAGCATGGACCACGGAAATCGTTCGCGCTATTCAAAACGATTTTGACGGTACCATTGATTTAGTTGCTAGCCACGGCCAAACTATTTTTCACAAACCCGATCAGAAACTTACCTTTCAAGCCGGCTGCCTGCCAGAAATTACGACAGCCACAGGACTACCGCTGGTAACAAATTTCAGAGTTCAAGATGTATTACTAGGTGGTCAAGGTGCTCCGCTCGTTCCTTTTGGAGATCATAAACTATTTGGGAGCTATAATGCGGCACTCAACTTAGGTGGTTTTGCCAACTGTAGTATCGGAGCGCCACTGCTCAGTAATGGGATTTCGGCGGCATTCGACATTTGCCCGCTCAACAGAGTTTTAAATGCCTTTGCTAATGAATTGGGCCACAAATACGATAAAGACGGAATATTCGCGCGTCAAGGTCGCATCAATCCGTGGGTTTTGGATCAATTAAACAGCCTTCCCTTTTACGATCTACCCGCACCCAAAAGTTTAGGCCAGGAATGGATCGATAACGCTTTCATTCAGTATGTTGATGTTCTCGCGCCGAAGGATGCTTTAGCCACTTGTGTGCAGCACATGGCAGATCAAATTAGCACGCATTTAAAAGGGAGGCGCACCTTAGTCACTGGTGGCGGGGCGTTTAATACAACACTCTTACAAGCAATTGAAGCGAACGGTGTAGCTATTGTGTTGCCTGAAAAAACCATTATCGAAGCAAAAGAAGCCATTGTCTTTGCCTTGCTCGGCTACGAGCGCTTCATGGGCAATGTAAATGTGATTGGCACCACTACCGGTAGCGGAATATGGCACAGTTCTGGCACTGTATTTCACCCCTAAAACGTACCTTTAGGTTCCCTTATTAACAGAGCAATAAATGAAAGAACAACTACGCGCCTTTGAAGAGCGCCCTGCAGAGGTGGTCTTCCACTGGCACGATGCTGAAACCGAAGCCAAAGGTTGGGTCGTGATCAATTCGCTTAGAGGCGGAGCAGCGGGTGGAGGCACAAGAATGCGTCCAGGACTTACAGAAAATGAAGTCCTTTCACTCGCAAAGACCATGGAAATCAAATTTACCGTAGCCGGTCCGGCCATTGGCGGAGCAAAAAGCGGTATCGATTTTGATCCAAATGACCCACGCAAAGAAGGTGTTTTAAAACGCTGGTATAAAGCAGTTTACCCGCTACTCAAAAACTATTATGGTACCGGTGGTGATCTCAATGTGGATCAAAAAACTGAAGTTATCCCCATCACGAGCGAGCTGGGTATTTTACATCCACAAGAAGGCGTTCTTAACGGTCATTACCAGCCGGGCGACTTCGCAAAAGCACGCAAAATCAAACAACTTCAAATCGGCGTGAGTCTTTCTGTGGATGCAGAACGTCTGACCCCTTCAAAAGTCGGCACCTTTAAAGTTGGAGATTTAATCACAGGCTATGGCACCGCAATGAGCGTTGAACATTTCTACGCTATTTGGGGCGGAGATCTCACCCAAAAAAGAGTGATTATTCAAGGCTGGGGTAACGTTGCATCAGGCGCAGCCTACTACCTAAGTCAAATGGGTGCTAAAGTGGTTGGTATCATCGACAAAGTAGGAGGCCTCATAAATCCAGAAGGATTTTCTTTCGAAGAAATCACCCATCTTTTCAACGCTAAAGAAGGCAACGCATTGGCCGCGCCGGATATGCTTTCATTTGAAGAAGTGAACAAGCAGATCTGGTCGATGGGCGCTGAAGTTTTTATTCCTGCAGCAGCTTCACGACTCGTCGATAGAATGCAATTGGCTCAAATGCTCGATAACGGACTTGAAGTCATTTCCTCCGGAGCAAATGTTCCGTTTGCAGATCAAGAGATATTTTATGGTCCTATCGCAGAACTCGCGGACTCCAAATGTGCCGTAATTCCGGACTTTATTTCCAATTGTGGAATGGCGCGCGTTTTTGGCTACTTAATGGAAGAAGATGCCGTGGTTCAAGATGAAGCGATTTTTGAAGACGTTTCCAACACCATACATAACGCACTTCGCGACGTTTACGCTATTGATAATCAACCAAACCTTATTACATTTAAGGCATACAACAATGCACTGAAACTGCTGATATAATGATCTACACTTTAATGCTGGTCGTATTTGTTCTAGGATACGCTGCAATTGCTTTCGAGCACCAGTTGAAAATTGACAAAGCTGCCGCTGCCTTGGTTACGGGTGTAGTAACCTGGACCCTTTACGTACTCACCAGCCATAATATACATGAGGTCGAAGGTGAACTGCTGCACCACCTCAGTGAGATATCTTCTATTCTGTTCTTCTTGATTGGAGCCATGACCATTGTCGAATTGGTGGATGCGCACGAAGGATTTTCTGTAATAACGGATAAAATTAAAACCACGAATAAAGTGAAGCTAATGTGGATCATTTGTGTCCTGAGTTTCTTCTTTTCCGCTGCTTTAGACAACCTTACCACCTCTATAGTTATGGTAAGTTTACTACGAAAACTCATCGCAGATCAAAAAGACAGATGGTTCTTTGCGGGGATGGTAGTAGTCGCTGCAAATGCTGGGGGTGCTTGGTCTCCGATAGGTGATGTTACGACAACGATGCTTTGGATCAAGGGACAGATTACCGCTGGCGCCGTTATTACCGATTTAATTATCCCTTCACTCTTTACGGTTTTAGCTCCTTTAGCAATACTCACTTTCCGTTTGAAGGGAAATGTAGAGCGTCCTCTAAAAGCAGAAACAGCAGATCACTACACTGACCCAACCACGCCTTTTGAACGCAATTTTGTATTCTTTGCAGGTGTCGCTGGACTTATTTTCGTTCCTATATTCAAAACGGTAACGCACTTGCCTCCGTTCATGGGAATGATGCTTTCATTAGGTGTTCTATGGATCATCACAGACCGCATGCACCGCAGAAAGCCAGCGGATGTAAGACATCATTTGGGCCCCTTAGGTGTTTTGCAAAAAATAGACACCCCTTCAGTGTTGTTTTTCTTGGGAATCCTACTTGCCGTGGCGTCGCTTCAAAGCATGGGCCAATTAGGTGATCTCGCCCTAGCGCTTGACAACAGCATAGGTACAGATACTGAAGGAGGCGTATTCGTTGTAAGCATTATCATTGGTCTTTTATCGTCTATCGTAGATAACGTACCGCTCGTAGCCGCTGCAATGGGAATGTATGAGGTTACCGCT
>JAQWJX010000131.1:0-2327 GCA_029248145.1 Schleiferiaceae bacterium
GCCGGTTTTTTGGCCATTTACCCTTACTTTGTGTTCTCGTTCCAACGCAACTGTCGGAACTTCAAATGTAAGGGCTTCCGAGCGATGAGAAAACTTAGAAACAGTGAATTGGGCCGATTATCTCCCGAAGACTACAAAAAAGCAGAAAAAACGCCGCTTGTCATTGTCAGCGATAACATACGCTCCATGCACAACATCGGCAGTCTTTTTCGAACCGCTGACTGCTTTCGAGTGGCCCACATTCACCTCTGCGGACTAAGCCCTATTCCTGGTCATCCAGAGATCGAAAAAACCGCACTCGGCGCAACAGCGAGTGTACCCTGGTCGCAACACGAAAACACCCTGAGTTGCCTAAAGCAATTAAAGTCAGAAGGGTACCGCATCGCAGCACTTGAGCAAGCTGAAAATAGTATCGACTTGAGAGACTACGCGCCGAAAGCACCTACTGCCCTGGTCTTAGGCCACGAGGTTATTGGTGTTGCCCAGGATGTTGTGGATGCCTGTGACGATGTGGTTGAAATCATCCAGTTTGGCACCAAACACAGCCTAAACGTAAGCGTTAGTGCAGGATTAGCCATCTTCGATTTACATCGCAAGTTAACTAGCTGAGTTTTGTGGGAACCGCTGTATCTGGGCAAACCTCAAGCAATGCGGATACCGACAGGCCTAAAATGGGATGCATCCATTCTGGATGAACTTCTTGAAGCGGCAGAAGCGTAAACCTGCGCAAATGCATGCGCGGATGGGGCAGTTCTAAAAGTGCTGTTTGCTGGACTATCGCGTCGATGGAAAGAATATCAATATCAATTAATCGGTCTGCATAGCCTTCAGCCAGACGTTCGCGGCCCAACTCCTTCTCTACCACCAACAACCCCTGCATCAACAACTCCGGTTCAATCGCAGTATGTAGCAGCAGCACTTGATTAAGATAGGAAGCTGCACTTTCATAGCCCCAAGCGGGACTCTCATAGTGTGCGCTGGCGCGATGAATTATTCCAAATCGGCCAATAGATTTGATAGCTTTAGTAAGGTTTTCACGCTTATCACCTAAATTCGTTCCCAATAAGATTAATACCTCCTTCATGAAATCATTTTTCAGCACAGTCCTCGCCGTCGTTACGGCACTCATCGCCTCCTTTTTATTCTTGTTCGGCTTACTCGTTGTTGCCAGCGTCACGAGCGAAAGTCCGGTACCAAAGGTAGCAGACAACACGCTATTGCGTATTAAACTTTCTGGAAGCTTGGAGGAGCGTGCAATAGAAGATCCTCTGAATGGTATAAATGCCGCCTTACTGGGGATGGATGCGCCAGAAGCATTGGGACTCAATCAACTTCGTGAAGGATTAGCTTACGCCGCTGAAGATGACCGCATACAGGGCATCCTGCTCGACCAAGGCGCTTTTGCAGCGGGCTATGGATTATTGGAAGAATTGACGGATCATTTAAATGCATTCAAAGCAGCGAACGGAAAGCTTATTTATACGTACGGCGAATACTACACTCAAAAAGGGGTTGCACTCAGCGCATTGGCAGATTCTACGATCCTGCATCCAGGTGGGATTTTCGAGTTGCGCGGGATAGGAACTACGAGTACTTATTACAAAACGTTTTTCGACAAATTCGGCATTGAGCCATTGGTCGTGAGAGGTACGGGAAATAAATTTAAAAGCGCCGTTGAGCCGTTCATTGCCAGCGAAATGAGTGATGAAAATCGGCTTCAACTGACCCACCTTCTCACCCAGTTTTGGGACTTTATCGGCCTTAATTTCGAACAGAAAGGGGTGAATCGCGTGGTTTTAGATGACGCTGCGGAGCGCTTTATCGGGATGGATGCCGATGCAACGCTGGAAGCTGGATTAGTAGATGCATTAGGATACCGGGAAGATGTTATGGCGCACTTTAAGGAGAAATACGAAGTACTTAATTGGTCCGATTATGCTGCACAATTACCCAATTCCCGATCAAAAGACCGCATCGCTATTGTTTACGCGAACGGTTCGATAGGGAACGGTTCCGGTGACGAAACCACTATCGGCACGAAAAACATCGTCAAAGCACTCCGTAAAGCAGAGAAAAATGATAAAGTGAAAGCCATCGTACTGCGTGTAAACAGCCCAGGAGGAAGCGCTTTAACTTCAGATATTATTCACCACACCATCGAAAGCATTGAAAAACCAGTGATCGTAAGCCAAGGAAACTATGCTGCCTCTGGCGGCTATTACATCAGCTGTAATGCCGACGCCATCTTCACCAACAGCACTACCATCACCGGAAGTATAGGCATATTCATGAGCCTGTTCACCGCAGAAGAATTAATGACTCAAACG
>JAQWJX010000057.1:0-7269 GCA_029248145.1 Schleiferiaceae bacterium
TATTACTGGGCCCATAAAGTTGTGCTGGATCGGCCCCTGTGAGTTCAAATATGCGTTCTGTCAATTACTGCTACCTTGTATGGTGTAAATGAAGGCGGAATTGCCTTACTTTTGACAAAGTAACTACATTTTTACCAATACTCAACGCAGCATTAGCCCTTCTATGGCGGTCATTACAGCAACTTCAGATTTTGGACCTAAAGACGCAACGCTTGCAAAAGCAAAAGCGCACTTTATTCGTCGTATCAAGGAGTTGCAGTGGGTAGATATTAGCCATGAGGTCGAACCCCATAATATTCAACAAGCATCTTTCCTGTTAAAACGGGCCTTTACATCTTTCCCGCCGGGAACTATTCATGTCGTTTTTGTAGGAAGTGGTCCTCAGAAAGGATTGACTTACGTCTGTGTCAAAGCGAACAAGCAATACTTCATTGCAGCAAACAATGGCGTTTTACCGAGTCTATTAATGGATGCTAAGATTACGGATGCAAGAGCATTAGACATTCGTGGTGTAGATCCCAATGATGTCTTTGCATTGTATAGTACTGCGGCGGCACATTTAGCTGAAGGAGGAAAATTAGAATTGCTCGGACCCGTGGTTCAGCGTATAAAGCGCATCAAAGAGCATGAACCTATGGTGGAGGAGCAAATGATCCGTGGATCAGTAGTCTATATAGATCATTATGGAACCTGCGTTACGAATATTACAAAATCTATGTTTGATGCTCAACTAAAAGGGCGAAAGCCTTCCGTTGAGACACCACGCAATAGGAGCATTGGTCGTTTTTACGATCGTATTGGCGATGTGCCGCCGGGAAAACTCGCCGCGGTTTGGGATGAACACCATCATCTGTGTATTGTAGTGGGAAAGAGCGGGGGTGAACACGTAAAAGGATCAAACGAACTCCTAGGCATGAAAGTGCACGATTGGGTCAGAATGGATTTTATATGATAGTAAGAATCGTTCAGCTACCTATCAATCCAGGTTCCTCAAAAGGGGAGAAATTTGAAGTACTCTTTCAGGAGTACAAATCAGCCATCTTGGGTACTGTAGGCTGCCAACGGGTCCAATTATTGGCTGCAGACTCCTGCTATTTCACCTACAGTTGGTGGGACAGTGAAACCGATTTAAATGCGTATCGAGACAGCGCCACCTTTGGGGTGGTTTGGCCCAAAACAAAAGCACTATTTTCAGGAAAGCCACAGGCTTGGACCTGTAACTCATTAGAGCATATGACCAAATGATTGCACAACTTCGTAAGGAACTTAAAGTCTATTTCTCAAGTATTTTAGGGTACCTGATTATAGGTATTTATCTGCTTATCAATGGATTAATGCTGTGGGTTTTTAACGGTCCCTTTAATCTCTTGGAGGGCGGTTATGCCTCTTTGGAAAACTACTTTGGCTTAGCGCCTTGGGTATTTCTGTTTCTCATTCCTGCTATTGGGATGCGGATTTTCAGCGATGAATTGAAGTCCGGAATGATGGAGTTACTGGTGGTACGTCCTATCTCCGTAGTTCAGCTGGTCTGGGCAAAATTCTTAGGGGCTTTAGTGGTGGTCTTATTGGCAGTTCTGCCAACCTTCGTGTATCTATGGAGTATGCACGCTTTGGGTTCACCTATTGGAAATCTTGACTGGGGTGCGGCAGTTGGTTCATTCATTGGGTTGATTGCATTGGGGGCAGCGTACACTGCTGTTGCCGTATTTGCTAGCGCGCTTACAACCAACAATGTCGTTGCCTTCGTGCTGGGGGTAGCCTTTAATATGGGGATTTACCTGGGTTTTGAGGCTTTGGCTGACCTGTATAGGTTTTCAGGTTGGGAGCTGACCGTAAGAAATCTGGGCATCAATGAGCATTACCGTTCGATGTCTCGCGGTGTGATCGATGCACGTGATTTGGGCTATTTTGTGAGTGTAGTCTTATTATTTATCGGTACAACTGTGGCTGTCATCGGTCGTCCATACCTCAAGTCGCCTTGGCGAAAGGCAGCTGTTTATGTTGGTGCGGCGGTCATTCTGTTGCTTCTTTCTTTTTCGGCTCGATTCCGGTTTGACCTCACCGAAGAGCAACGTTTTTCGTTGAGTGAAGGGACAGAAACTTTGCTATCACAAGTCGAAGAACCGTTATTGATTAAAGTATACTTATCGGGTGAGTTCCCTGCAGGATTTGAGCGATTGCAGCGTGAGACGCAGCATCAACTAGAAGAGTGGAGCGCAAAGAACGGGAATGTCTTTTTCGAGTTCATCAATCCGAACACAGCGGAGAATGCCAATGAGTTTAAAAATCAATTGGGCACCAAAGGAATTAATGCCGTGCAACTGCAAGTTCAAAATAATGATGGGCAAAGTGTGCTCAACGTTTTTCCGGGAGCCATACTGAGCTATCAGGAACGGGAAGCGACTGCTGTACTGCTCGAGGATGTTATGGTTTACGATCCTGCAGAGCAGGTGAATATCAGTATTCAGCAATTGGAATTTAATCTTGCAAAGGCGCTGAATACGCTCCTTACCACCGACAAGCCTAAAGTCGCTATGATTACTGGGCACGGCGAATTAAGTGCTGTGGAAACAGCAGGTATAGGATTGGCGTTGAGTGAAAATTATACAGTGGACCGGTTTTCGATGACAGCGTACAAGGCATTGCCCAGCGGTGACCCGGACTTACAGGATATGATTCGACGATTGAATACGTACAAATGTGCAATCGTAGCAAAACCAACGGAAGCTTTTTCAGAATTGGACAAATACTTGCTCGACCAATACGTCATGGGTGGTGGAAAACTCATGTGGTTCATCGACGGGGTACATGCAGAAATGGACAGTCTGAGTTTTGGCCCAGAATTCCTAGCGTATCCTGCAATTTACGATCTCAATATCGTTGACCTGTTGTTTAAGTATGGCGTTCGCATCAATGCCGATGTCGTTCAAGACGTGCGTTGTGGTGGTGTGAACGACCGCAGAAGCATTCAGCCTTGGGTATATTTCCCGCTTTTAGCGGCTCAAAACCACCCGGCAGTTCAGAATCTTAATGCTGTTAAAGGCGAATTTGCATCGACTTTAGATACACTCGAAAGTCCAGGCGTACGCTCGTCAATATTACTTCGCACATCGATCAACTCCAAAGCGGTGGCCGCGCCGCATACAGTGAGTTTAGAGGCATTATACAATAGACCTGACCCTAGAGCGTTTACGCAACGTGATTTAGTAACCGGTGTATTGTTGGAAGGAAAGTTTACCAGCGCCTATGCACAGCGTATTGCGCCGAAGGCCGCAGGTGAAGGCTTACCGCAATTAAAAGAGAGTCCCGTAAGCGCAATGGCGGTTTTCAGCGATGGTGATTTTATACGAAATCAAGTGAATTTAATCAACCCCGAATTGCCTCGTGGTCAGCCCTTGCCGCTGGGTTATGATCAATATACTGGTGTGCAATATGGTAACGACGATTTAGTCTTGAACGTGGTTGATTACATGTTAGACGATAAAGGACTCATGCAAACCCGAACGCGCGATTTTAAGTTGCGTTTGCTCGACGGCGAAAAGCTTGTTGCTGAAGCCAATAAATGGAAACTCATTAACGTAGCAATACCTGAGGTGCTTTTGCTCCTAGCGGCACTCTTGTTTAACCTATTACGCAGAAGAAAATATGCGCATTCATAACCTAGTAAGTAGTTCAATTCTCACGGCAATACTCTTCACAGCTTGCACCGTTGGGGAGCAGAGTAATGGTCTCGAAGCTTTGAAGGCGCAGTATGACTTTGCTGTGCCGGATACATCGAGTATTACCAAAGTAGTTCTACGCGATAAGAAGCCCTCTTCAGTAACCTTAGAGCGTACGGCAAAGGGCTGGGTCGTTGATAGCGTGTACCCTGTTCGTAAGGATGCGATTGAAGTGTTGTTAAAAACGTTGAGTGAGGTTCGTTTGAAAAACTTTGTAACGGAAAGTGCAGTTCCAGAGATCGAACAACGCATGACGGTTTATGGAAAGTGGGTAGAGGTGTTTGTAGGCGAACAGCGCGTGAAGCACTACATCGTAGGCACAGAAACTCCCGATATGCTAGGAACCTATTATAAAATGGTAGGAGCAGAACTTCCTTTCTCCGTCTATATACAGGGGTTTAACGGGTATTTGAGCACTCGCTTTTTTACAGAATCTACTTTGTGGCGGGACCGAACTATTTTCGGTCTGGCTCCTGAATCCATTAAAAATATAGAAATGATACTGCCGCAAGACCCCAGTGGCGGTTGGGTGATTACGCGTCAAAATCTAAAAAAAATGGATGGCCCGTTGCTTGAGCCAGCATCTACGCCGGAGCATTGGTCGATGGTGGATGGAGAATTCAAGGTTGTACCGGTGAACGATCCATTGACCTTATTTACTGTAGTGAAGAGTCTGCAGACTTTGAAATATGAAGGGGCTATTATTCCTTCAGACAATGTGTGGGCAAAAAAAGACAGTATTTTCGCCTCAACACCTGCATTTGAGTTACTCGTAAACACTGCGGATGGTCAACAGTTGCGCACTCGTGCCTTTTACAAAAAGCCGGAGGGGCAGCAGCAGGCTGCGGACGGAACGGTACACGTTTGGGATCCGGATCGATTCTATGCGGAATTACCGGACGGGCGAATGGCATTGATTCAGCGCTACGGTTGGAGAAATCTATTAAAGCTACGGTGGGATTTCACTGAATTACAGTGATTTACAGGGGATTTGATTATTAACAATTGTGTAAAATAAAATTGGACCGTGGGCCGGTAGAAAGGCACCGACCCGTTTATATTTGTCTTAACCAGCATTAAACACAACGCGTATGAAGTTTATAGTATCTAGTTCTAAACTCTTGAAGCAACTCCAATTGATTGGAGGCATTATTCAGAGCAACAACACTTTGCCTATTTTGGATAATTTCCTGTTTGAATTAAAGCAGGGTGAGCTGACCGTTAGTGCATCAGATTTAGAGACCATGATGAGCGTAAATTTAGAAGTGGAGAGCGAAGACCATGGTGCAGCTGCGGTTCCTGCTAAAACGCTTTTAGACACTTTAAAGACGTTCCCGGAGCAGCCATTGACTTTTACTTTTGACGAAGGGGCACATTCTATCGAATTGGCTTCAGACTACGGTAAATATTCGTTGGCGTACATCGATGGTGAGGAGTTTCCGAAATTTCCGGAATTGGAAGATGCCTCAAAAGCAAATTTACCTGCAGAAGCATTGGTCACAGGTATTACGAAAACTCTGTTCGCAACAGGAAATGATGAACTACGCCCGGTAATGAGCGGTGTATTCTTCCAGTTTGAATCCAATTCTTTGACATTTGTGGCAACGGATGCACATAAACTAGTGCGCTACCGCAGAACGGATTTAGGAGCAGCGGATACTGCGGAATTTATTATGCCGAAGAAGCCGCTGAACATGTTGCGCGGCTCATTGAGCTACGACAGTTCAGAAGTTGAGGTAGTATACAACAACACTAATGCGCAGTTCACTTTTGATAATGTGGTTTTGGTTTGTCGTTTGATCGACGGAAAATACCCGAACTATGAAGCTGTGATACCTCAGTCGAATCCAAATGTGATGCTTATTGATCGCAGTGCCTTCTCATCTTCAGTGAAGCGTGTGGCGATCTTCTCAAATAAAACGACACATCAGATCCGTTTGAAATTAGCAGGTGCAGAGATTTCTGTAAGTGCAGAAGATCCAGATTTTAGTAATAAGGCACACGAGCGTATTTCGTGTGATTATCAAGGAGATGATATGGAAATCGGTTTTAACTCGCGCTTTTTGCTTGAGATGTTAAGTAATCTTGGTAGCGATAATGTACGCATGGAAATGAGTGCCCCAAACCGTGCCGGTATACTTATTCCTGCGGACGGAATGAACGATGGAGAAGACCTTCTAATGCTCGTTATGCCTGTAATGTTGAACCATTAATCACACGCTGGGCCGCGCAGCGCGCGGTTTAGATTCGATATAAAAAAAGCCCCGCGACGCGGGGCTTTTTTATGGAAGCTATTTTTTTGGGTCCAATGAAGTAGGCACCTTGTTATTGGTCGGTGCGACCTCTAGGTTTTCAACCAGAGGATAGGCTTCGTCTAGTTCCCATTTTCCATTGGACCAATAGATGCGATCGTAAGAGAAATCCGGACCATAAGCAAACCAGCGTTCTTCCAATCCTTCCTGCGAAGGAGAGAGGTGGTCGCATATAAATCCTCGGTGCTTCTTATCCCATCTTACGGCAGCAGTCAAGGTGCTATTGTAGCGAAATTGGATGCGGTAAGGTCTACGCTGGTAGCGCTCATCACCGTTGTAGCGAATATTGAAAATTCGAGAGCCAAAGTGCACCTTAGTGCTCTTGCCTCCCAATTCAATGGCATCAATAAATTTCGTATTTACGGCGCGTCCCGGGCGAAAGATGAGTAATGTATAGTGTTTTTCTCCGCGGTAGCGTGTAGTTCGAATATCATAGCAAATGCCACCTACGAATTCACCACCCTTCAACCATCGATAGGGTGCATCGACGGTGCCTACATCTTCTAAGACTAGTCTAGGATTATCTTTCCAGCTCGGGTTCCAAAGAAATCCATGAAAGGCGAATTCACCACTCGATTGTGGTACCGCCCAGGTATACAATGCGAAGCTACGGTCGTCCGGGAGCTGTACACTCAGATTGCGAACGCCTTTCAACGTAGCACCATAATGCTCAGTAACACTGATGAAATCCCAAAGACTATCTGCGAAGATCTCCGCAAGGGAGTCGCGGCGGGGCTCGTTTTCGGGAAGTAAATAGGATTGACCCAGCTGTGCAAGTCGCGCCTCTGTAACCTGGGCCATCGTGGCAAAACTGCTCAATAAGCAAGTTGCCAACAAAAGACGTAGTGGATTAATCATCCAAATGCATGAACGTTTTCTTAGCCAAAAGCGCATCATCGGTTTCTTCGTGGTCTTCATCTGGTACACAGCAGTCTACAGGACAAACTTCGGCACATTGTGGTTCCTCATGAAAGCCAATACACTCTGTACATTTGTCCGTTACGATATAATAAACGTCATAATCCAAAGGTTCTTGTGCTTCATCTGCATCGTATTCATTGCCATTTGGTGTAACGATTTTCCCACTCAGGTCAGTGCCCTCGTTGAATCGCCACTCCATGGCACCTTCATAAATAGCATTATTTGGGCACTCCGGCTCGCATGCGCCGCAGTTGATACATTCGTCTGTGATTTTAATGGCCATTTCTACGCGTAGTGTTTTAGCTTTGCAAATCTAA
>JAQWJX010000144.1:0-4509 GCA_029248145.1 Schleiferiaceae bacterium
ACTCACAATTCATGGGTAAGGTGAAAAAAGCGAACATTGAATTGAACCGTAAGGTATTGGCAGATTTAGCCATGAACCACCCGGAAGCGTTCAAAGCGATCGTTGATAAGGTGAAGTAATAAATCAGATTGGAGACTTAGAAGCGCCTCGTTCCCCACGGAACGGGGCGTTTTACTTTTTAAGCAATCGATGATTTTGAAATTGATAGACAAGAATGGGGCCTGAAGGTGTTTCCATACGGTCTAGAATCTCCGCATCAAGCGCCGGTAGATCGTGCGCGTACAACCACTTAACATCTTTTTCCTCACGCCAAGGACCGGGTACGTTTAACTCTGCAGGTACCACATTAATGTAATCAAATAATCCCGCAATCTCGTGATGAGCAGGATCTGCTATAATGGCATTAGGTGTGCCGGATTGCACTAATTTTCCGCCTCGAATCACCCAAAGGGTATCTGCGACAAGCAGTGCGTCCGCAGGATCGTGTAAAACCAACAGTGCTGCACTTTTCGAGCGCTTAATCATCGCTTTCATATCCAATAGAATGGCGCTCTTTGTTCTGAGATCTAGCTGAGCTAAGCTCTCGTCCATCAGCAATACGGGTGGGTCTCCAGCCATCGCTTTCGCAATACTTACCCGTTGGCGTTGTCCACCACTCAGGGTACGCGTAATTTGACCTGAGAATGAGGTTAGATTCATGGATCGCATTAATTCCTCTACGCGAGCCTCACGCTCGGGCTCATCCATACGCAGGATATGGTGAGCGATATTCTCTTCAATGGTTAACATGCTCTGTAAGTCGTCCAATTGAGGTACCCAACCGGCTTTCTTTTCATCCAAAACCAAACGCTTCTTGCGGGTCTCGACAGGGTCTCCGCTTATACTGACACTTCCTGACAAAGGTTCTAATTCCCCTCGAAGTAAGCGCATTAAAGTGCTTTTACCCGCACCCGAGGGACCAACCATAACTACTATTTCACCTGGCTGAATGGAAGCGCTACCGAATTTAAAAATATCGTCCTCACCGTAAGCGAAACGCAGCGCATCAAATTGTACTAAGGGTGTTTGCATATGTACCTAAACAAAAAAACCGCCCCAAAGTTGGAGCGGTTAATATGGAATCCCAATCTATTATAGGTGAATCACCTCATCGTACGCTGCAGCAGTAGCCTCCATGAAGGCTTCACTTAGCGTTGGGTGAGGATGAACTGTTTTTAGAATTTCGTGACCGGTAGTTTCCAACTTACGGGCAACTACGGCTTCAGCAATCATCTCTGTAACATTTGCGCCAATCATATGTGCGCCCAAAAGCTCTCCATATTTTGCATCATAAATTACTTTAATAAAGCCGTCTTTATGACCGGATGCAGATGCCTTACCGGAGGCCGAGAATGGGAATTTGCCCACTTTCATTTCGTAACCTGCTTCTTTTGCTGCTTTCTCAGTCATACCGACTGAGGCAACTTCAGGGAAACAATAGGTACATCCTGGAATATTCCCATAGTCAAGTGCCTCAACGTGTAATCCCGCTAATTTCTCAACACATAGAATGCCTTCTGCAGAAGCAACGTGTGCTAAAGCTGGACCTTTAACAATGTCACCAATAGCAAAGTAACCCGGTACATTGGTTTGGTAAAAATCATTCACCAAAATGCGACCACGATCAGAAGCGATACCTACCTCTTCTAGACCAATACCTTCTATATTCGGAGCAATACCTACTGCAGATAATACTACATCAGCTTCAAGTTGCTCTTCTCCTTTTTTCGTCTTCACGTTTACAATGCAACCTTTACCCGAAGTATCAACTCCAGTTACTTCTGCATTCGTCATGATTTTGACTCCTGATTTTTTAAATGTTCGCTCCAGCTGCTTGCTCACGTCTTCGTCTTCAACTGGCACGATGTTCGGCATGTACTCAACAATGGTCACATCCGTACCCATGCTGTTGTAGAAGTAGGCAAACTCAATACCAATCGCCCCTGAACCTACAACCACCATTTTCTTTGGTTGCTTCTCTAAGGTCATCGCTTTACGGTAACCGATGATTTTCTTACCGTCTTGCGGTAAGTTTGGAAGTTCTCTTGAACGCGCACCTGTAGCAATGATAATGTGCTGACCAGAATAGACTGTCTCTTTTCCTGCTTCGTCAGTTACAGCGACTTTTTTACCAGGCTGCACTTTACCAAACCCGTTTAAAACGGTAATTTTATTTTTCTTCATCAAAAACTGAACACCACCGCTCATACCATTCGCAACTTCGCGCGAACGATTTACAACCGCATTAAAGTCTTTATCGTATTCTTTGATTTTGATTCCAAAGTCTTCTGCATGCTTTACATATTCGAAAACTTGAGCACTTTTAAGCAGGGCTTTTGTAGGAATACATCCCCAGTTAAGACAAACGCCACCTAGGTTCTCCTTTTCTACTACTGCCGTTTTGAATCCCAATTGAGATGCACGAATGGCAGTTACATAGCCACCGGGGCCTGACCCCACAACGATTACGTCAAAATCCATTTATTTTTCTTTTAAATGAGCGTGCAATTTAAGGCCAAAACCTTAACTCTTCCGCATGGCAATACAGGATATCTCAACATTCACATTTTTTGGCAATGTTTTCACCGCTATCGTTTCTCTTGCTGGGAAAGGTGGTTGAAAATATCCTCCATAAACGCCATTAACTTCTTCAAAATGGTCCATAGAACTTAGAAAAACACTCGTCTTTACAACAGAATTAAAGTCAGCTCCGCCTGCTAATAAAACAGCCTGTAGATTTTTCATGACCCTGTGTGCCTCTTCTGTGATTGAATTTCCCAAAGCCATTTCACCGGTATGCGGATCCATGGCAATTTGCCCGGAGGTGAAAATTACATCCCCCCAACTTACTCCTGCGCTGTACGGACCTATGGCCGGTGCCAACCCCTTTCCTTCAATTGCTTTTTTCATCGTTTTATCGGTAGATTTAATTTACCCCTACCGAATTTAACTCATATTTGCCCACATGAAGGTGCTTCTCATTGATAATTACGACAGCTTTACCTACAACCTAGTCCATTATTTGGAAAAATCAGGTGCAGAGGTCGTGGTTTACCGCAATGACGCAAAAGAGTTGAATTCGTTGATTTTTGATGCATTCGACGGTGTTGTTCTAAGCCCTGGACCAGGGCTACCAGAGGAAAGCGGACAACTCATGTCGCTCGTTGCGCAATGTTTTGGGCGGCTGCCTATATTGGGTGTTTGCTTGGGCATGCAGGCACTTGTGCTGCACACTAGTGGCAAACTGTACAATAGAAAAGGCATCATGCACGGCCGTTCAACAACATTAAAAGTGCTCGATGAAGGTGTACTCTTAAAAGGTGTCACAGAATTCCAGGTAGGACTTTACCACAGTTGGGCAGCAGAACGAGAAAAGCTTAAAGGATGGACATTATCTGCTGTGGCTCTCGAAGAAGGGGCACCTATGGTAATCGAATCGAAATCCGATAAAGCCTACGGTGTTCAATTTCATCCAGAGAGTGTTCTAACCCCTCAAGGATTGCGGATGATTACAAATTGGTTGGCTTTACTTCATTAAAAATCAATAGCAGTACGTCTACGTTGGGTCTTAACCTGACGGAATTGTTGGTTTTTAAGATTGATACCGATCATGTACGAACGCGTTGCACCGAACGGCACCCATGTGATTTTCATTTCCCAACAATGTAAATCGCGCGTCGCATTTATGGAGGTGAAACCTGCAGTACGATCGGCGATGTCTATACCTGTACGGTAATTTAATGACCAGTAATCCGTTGGGCGATACGAACCGGAAACACTGATACTGTGTGCAGCGAATTCACTTTGAAACACAGGACCGCTTCCTCCAATCTCGCCTTCAGTGACTGTAGTCAGAAGGCGTAAGTCGTAATTCAAGCGCAAGTTCCAATCTGAACGCAATGGAACGAGATCCGGATAATGGTAATAATCAATATCGCCGGTCGTAAATGCCCCACCTCTTCGCTCCAATACAACCGCCTCCCGACTATTTCCTTTATTACTCTTAAGTTGCGTGCTAGCGGAGAATTGTGACGATCTATGAATCAGCGGAGACTGATTTAAACGAAATGCTAAGGTTGAAATACGTTCGCCTTGCACATCATAACCGTAAGGATCGAACTGGCCCTGGTACGTTAGCCGCAATTTTTGGTTGAACAAAGAACTCGCAGCGGTTACACGAAAAATATTCCAATTAAAGCCATCCTGTGCAGCGAGGTTATAATTCGTGTTGATATTAAATCGCTCAAGCAACTTTACCTTTTTTGTAGCGCCTGTCGTATCACTTCGGTCGATGATCTTGGCCTCTAAATTATTATCAATAGCAAAAGTGATTGCACCATTGCTTCCTCTTCCGGGTGAACCGTATAAAAAGCCGTTGTACCTATTGTAGTATAGACTGTTTCCTAAAGTATCTGTGAAATTCTGGTAATAGTTCCACTGCTCGGTACCAAAGTCGGGCCTAAAATTGAA
>JAQWJX010000176.1:0-9534 GCA_029248145.1 Schleiferiaceae bacterium
AGGCGCCAAGCAATAGTTGCTGGCCGGTTTGACCTTTGGCGTAGAACGTACGGCTCACCTGAACACCACCGAACGATCGGTTATCTAGTAAACCGCCATAATCCCGTGCAAAAGGGACACCTTGAGCCACACACTGGTCGATAATGTTACGACTAACCTCTGACAAACGGTGAACGTTACCTTCTCTTGAGCGGTAATCACCCCCCTTAATGGTATCATAAAACAAGCGGTGAACAGAATCTCCGTCGTTTTGATAATTCTTTGCCGCGTTAATTCCTCCTTGTGCTGCAATCGAGTGTGCACGGCGAGGTGAATCCTGAAAACAAAATGCCTTTACATTGTATCCCATCTCTGCTAAAGATGCAGCAGCGGAAGAACCTGCAAGACCTGTTCCTACAACGATAACGTCTAATAATCGCTTATTCGCTGGTGATACTAATGGAATCTCACCTTTATGCTTCGTCCACTTATCGGCTAATACGCCTTCTGGAACTTTAGAATCTAATGCCATACTCAGTGAATTATAAGTTTTGACCCGGTTGAACGACATACAGGAATACAGCCACTGCAACAAATCCTGCAGGGATCAACCAAGCAAATGCCGTCATGGTCTTTTGAATGATAGGAGTATATTTTGGGTGATTGACACCCAACGTTTGGAATGCACTTTGCGAACCATGGCTCAAGTGAAACGCCAATCCAGTAATGGCCACTACGTAAAACGCTGCATACCACCACTGCTCAAATGCAGTTACAGTGAGTGTCCACAAATCTTTATTTCCATTTGCATCAAGGCCTACTAACGTACCGTAGTGCATTTCATACCAAAAGCTTTTCATGTGAACAATGATGAAAAATAACGTAAGTGTACCCAAAAGCGCCATTTTACGAGAGGCCCACGAAGCATTTACCGATTGCTTTTCTTTCACATAACCAACAGGACGTGCAGCGCGGTTTTGAAGCGCGAGCATGATCCCATCAATCGTATGCAAGAAAATAGCACCATAAGTAATGTATGAGAGAATCTTGACTACTGGAAAAGTAGTCATAAAGTGACCGTATTCGTTGAAAGCTAACTTGCCTTCTTCGCCAGATACTAAAAGCTGAAGATTACCTAACAAGTGGCCTACTAGGAAGGTGCAAAGAAAAAGTCCGGATACTGCCATCCAGTACTTTCGTGCTAAAGAAGAGCCAAAAAGCCCTTTCGAAGTTGTTGCCATGAGCAATTTAAAGTTTAATAGCCTAATTTTGACTTAACAAATTTACATCACAGACTTTTGTTTATCTAAGATTGTGATACAAATCACTCATAGAACTATTCTAAATTAACATAGTACATACCTATCATGCGTTATCATAAACTCAACAGCTCCATTTTTATTGAAAACCGCAAAAATTTTTCGGCGCATTTAAAGCCTAATGCCTTAGCTATATTCACTTCGAACGATATGTATCCAACCTCTGCAGATGCACATTTACCGTTCAAGCAACACAGTGATATTTTATATCTAAGCGGTGCCGATCAAGAAGAAAGTATACTGGTTTTATTCCCAGATGCCCACAAAGAGCATCTTCGTGAAGTTCTGTTTTTAAAGGAAACCAATGACCTCATTGCCGTTTGGGAGGGCGCTAAATACAGTAAAGAGGAGGCCTTTGAGATCAGTGGTATCAAAACCGTGTTTTGGTTATCGGAATTCGAACGCGTATTTAACGAAATGGCGGTGAACGCGGAACGCATTTACATCAACGGAAACGAACACCTCCGTGCTCATGTGGAAACGGAGCTGCGTCACGATCGAATGAATAAGTGGTTAAAAGAACACTATCCAGGGCACGAATATGAGCGCAGTCAACCCATCTTACACCGTATTCGCGGGACGAAGAATGAACATGAACTAGAAGTCATGCGCATTGCCGCCGAGGTCACTACAAAAGGTTACAAGCGTGTGCTGAATTTTTTAAAGCCAGGGGTTTGGGAATACGAATTGGAAGCTGAATTCATGCATGAATTCCTAACCAATCGCAGCAGAGGTTTCGCTTACACGCCCATCATTGCTGCTGGGAATAACGCCAATGTTCTGCATTACATTGAAAACAATGATCAATGTAAAGATGGTGATTTAGTTTTGTTCGATGTTGGTGCAGAATATGGTAACTACACTTGTGATGTTACGCGCTGTTTCCCAATCAATGGAAAATTTACAGCGCGCCAGAAAGAAGTATATAATGCAGTACTTCGAGTACACGAAGGTGCTATAGCCTTACTACGCCCGGGTACCATGCTTGACGCGTTCCATAAAGAAGTTGGGGAATTAATGACTACGGAACTTTTAGGCCTGGGATTGATCTCAGCCGAGGATGTAGCTAACGAAGATCCAGCCTGGCCCGCATACAAGAAGTACTTTATGCATGGAACCAGTCACTATCTAGGACTAGATGTACACGATTATGGGTTGTGGACCATCCCTGTGGAAGAAGGCATGGTGTTCACGGTAGAACCTGGCATTTACATACCCGAAGAGGGGTTAGGTATTCGCATCGAGGATGACATCGTTATTACCAAAGACGGACATGAAAATTTGACTCGTGAAATCCCGAAAACCGTGGAAGAAATCGAGGCATTTATGGCAGGCTAATGCCGTTCTTAGAGTATCACGGCGCTTCGCTCCACTACGAATTTTATTCCAGCGAATCCACAGCTCCCCCGCTTGTATTAGTCCACGGTTTTCTCGAGGACCTATGCATGTGGAAAGAATTATTACCGCAATGGACTGCTTTTGGGAGCGTATTAACGGTAGACTTACCGGGTCACGGCGCAACAGCCTCCTTCGGTTACGAACACTCCATGGAGTTTATGGCCGACGCAGTTCAGGCCATTGCTAAACACCTTAATCTGCAACCGTTCCTACTTTTAGGCCACAGTATGGGCGGCTATGTTGGACTCGAATTTGCTGTACATTATCCAGAACAATTGATTGGATTAGGACTGTTTTTCTCTACTCCGGAACCGGATTCAGTAGAACGGAAACTCATGCGGGACCGTGCCGTGGAAATAGTGAAACAAAATAAGAATACCTTCATACGCGCATCGATCCCACAGCTTTTTGACGCAAAAACACGTGAAACCATTAAGCCGGATATTAATGCGTTGATTGCGCGGACACTTCAAATGGAAACGCAAGGGATCATCGCGGCGATTTATGGAATGAAAAAGCGAGAAGACCGCAGTCTTATTCTCTACCAACCGCCCGCGCACTTGAAAGAAAAGGGGATAGCAGTCTTCGCAGGTATTCAAGATACCGTCATCCCCTTTGAGCAAGTTCAACAATGGTGGAAGGCCCCGGGAGTGACTTTTCAGTACGAATCGCCTTACGGTCATATGGGCCACATGTCAGATAGAGAGGGTTGCTCCGCAGCTGTGCTTGAATGGTGGCAATCCATCAAGCCCGGCGGCGCGGTGTAACAAAAAAGGGCGCCCGATAGGCGCCCTTTTTTATTCAATACTGATTTATAATTCGACTTAGACTACACCCTGATCGAGCATAGCATCGGCCACTTTAACGAATCCGGCAATGTTTGCACCTAATACATAATCTACCGATCCGTCTTTCTTTGTTCCATATTTCACACAAGACGTATGAATATCAGTCATTATTCTGTGCAAATGACCATCAACTTCTTCACGCGTCCAATTCATGCGCAAACTGTTCTGACTCATTTCTAAACCGGATGTTGCAACACCACCAGCATTCGAAGCCTTACCGGGAGAGAACATTACACCGTGATTGTGGAATAATTCAACAGCCTCTGGAGTACAAGGCATATTTGCACCTTCTCCTAAAGCCAATAGTCCGTTGTTGATGAGTTGTTGTGCATCTTCGCCTTTAAGCTCATTCTGAGTAGCACAAGGCAACGCTACATTACATGCAACATTCCAAGGAGTGCCTTCGTGGAAAGCAATACCTTCAAAAGCCGTCGCCGCTTCACTAATACGTCCACGACGAATGTTCTTGAGTTCCATGACAAAATTCAACTGGTCCGCAGTCAAACCATTCTCTGCATGGATGTATCCCGAAGAATCGCTCATGGTGATGACTTTCGCACCGAGCTCCATACATTTTTCAGCAGCATACTGCGCCACGTTACCCGAACCAGATATCGCTACATGCTTACCACTAAAGGTTTCACCCTTTGTTGCCAGCATTTCTTGCGTGAAATATACGGTCCCGTAACCTGTAGCTTCTGGACGGATCAACGATCCACCCCACGCGAGACTTTTACCGGTTAATACCCCCGTAAATTCGTTTCGTATACGCTTGTACTGACCAAACATGTAGCCAATTTCACGCGCACCCACTCCAATATCGCCGGCAGGAACATCTGTATTCGCTCCAATGTGACGTGATAATTCTGTCATATAACTTTGACAAAAACGCATCACTTCAGCATCAGACTTTCCTTTGGGATCAAAGTTAGATCCACCTTTACCTCCACCTAAAGGGAGGGTAGTTAGTGAATTCTTAAATATTTGTTCGAATCCCAAGAACTTCAATACGCTGAGATTCACCGTTGGGTGAAAACGTAATCCGCCCTTGTAAGGACCAATCGCACTGTTAAATTCAACGCGGTAGCCTTTGTTCACATGAACATTGCCTTGATCGTCGGTCCACGGCACACGGAACATGATGGTTCGTTCCGGTTCCACGATACGTTCGAGAAGGCTTTTGCCCTTGTACTTGGGATTTTCTTCGATGAAGGGAATAACAGATTCTGCTACTTCCTGAACGGCCTGCATAAATTCAGGCTCATTTGGATTTGCTGCCTCGACCTTTGCAATGAAAGCGTCGATTAGAGCTTGGTACTGGCTCGACATATGTCTGTTTGTATTGATAGGTTGTAGGAACAAATGTATTACAAAACTCAACGGTTGTAAACATGCATTAAAGAGATTTACGAGCATACTTATCAGGACCTGTTTTCTCTAATACTCCATTCGTTATCATCCAATCTAACTCCCTGAATACAATCGAGTTACCGCAATTTAAAGCCATGCATAATTGCCGGGAAGATAACTTTCTACCGGGTGTAAACTGACGTAGCATTCGTGTTGCAATATCCTCCTTTGGTGCTTCTGGAACGTCATTTTTAGCCCAACTCGTATTGAAGCGGGATGGAAAGTCAACTACACTAGTTACAGACTGAGCGCAACATTGCTCTATAAGTGCATTTGGTCCTGCACTCATTGGCTGAAATAGGGCACCGGGTAATGCAAAGACATCGCGTCCATAGCTAAAGGCTTGTTGCGCAGTAATAAGAGCTCCGCTTTTTCGTGCAGCTTCAACCACAAAGGTGGCCATGGAAGCGCCTGCAATCAATCGGTTTCGAACTGGGAAGAACTGCTTCAAAGGAATTTGACTAAAGGGCTGTTCAGTCCAGTAACCGCCACCTTCGTCCACCAACTCTTGGGCCAACAAAGTATGCTGTTTAGGGTTTATTGAGTGCAAACCACCCGCTAAAAATGCCGTCGTGGTCGCACCCATGTCCATGGCCTCTCGATGAATGGCTGCATCTATACCAAGCGCGAGTCCACTCACGAAATTAATAGGATACGCACTCAATTCTACCGCCAATCGGCGGCAAAAATCCTTCCCATAGCCCGTGGGCTTGCGGGTTCCCACAACAGCGAGCGGTGATTTCACTCCCGACCAAGTGCCGCGCCCAAACAAAACCATAGGGGGATCAGGTACTACCTTAAGGCCATCAGGATACTTTGGAGAAGAAATAGGGAGAATAGAAAAACCTTCGCGCCTGGCATGTTCAATCTCGATATGGGCTTTTTCTTGAGCATCTTCCCAATCACGTTTCAACGAATCGTTCTGATGAATCTGACGTTTTAGGAATGCTTGAAGGTCATTCTCTGATGCTCCATATTCGAATACTACCTCCTTTTTAAGACGGTTGGGCCATTTTTTAAAGAAATGTAGTGACAGCAAGGTATTCATACTTAGTTATTAACAGTTTGTTTATAAAAACTACATCCGTTATGCGAGGTAATAAAATAGAGTTGTTCACAACTTTCGCATATTTGTGAAGATGCAGATTGAACAGTTAATCATACAAACACTTAATGCCAAAAATCGTGTTCAAATCCCAGGTTGGGGTGCGTTTTATTTGGTAGAAAAAGAGGCCCGTTGGGATGCCGTTACAAACACGGCCTTTCCGCGTGGAAAATATGTTGCGTTCAATCCTGCCCGATCGTCAAGCGAAAACACGCTTCTTCCTAACGTCATGCGAACTCTTGGAGGATCTTTGGAGGTAGCCGAAAGTTGGATTCGTAGAAAGGTAAATCAATGGCAAACGACCTTAGATTCTGGAAGCATATTGATGCTATCAGGTCTGGGATCCTTTCGCAAGAATGGGATGTTCCAGCCGGAACGTGAAAATCAATTTGATCCAAACAGTTTTGGGTTTACCGCCGTGATGATGCACCGAATTAGCGAGCCTAGTGCTTTAGAAAGTAAAGTAGTAGCGAGCTTAAAAATGGTGACCGAGCAAAGAGAAAATGGTCTCGCATCTTGGCGTAAAGCTGCAGTAGCTGCGGCCATTACTGCGTTGATCAGCTTAGGTGTGTATCAAAGTGAGATCACACCGCAAGCAATGGCTGGATGGTTTACTCAAACACCGACAGCACAAGAAGCGCTTGATAACTTCGAAGCTGTCGAAAATGAGGCCACGCTGCCTACTGAAACAGTTGTAGCTATTGAGGTGACAACAGCAGAAAAAAATACACCTTCACTAAGTCCTGTAAAAACTGAAAGCAAGCGCTACTACATTGTCGTTGGCTCCTTCAAAATGGAAAATAACGCCTTGACTTTAGCGGAAGAGCTTCAAGGGAAAGGACATGAAGTGAAAGTTTTACCGGGATCTTTGATGAAGGTTGGATTAGGCGGTTTCGAATCACGCGAGGAAGCTAAATTGGCCCTTTCAGGAATCAAAGCGGAGGTGAATTCGTACGCTTGGATATACGCCTACTAATCTAAGGGCGCTACCTTTGCGCTAGCAACAACAAACATTATGGAAGAATTAAGAACGCCCAAGGACAGCCTTGCGGTCATGACGCAGATTGTATTACCCAACGATACGAACACGCTGAACAATCTTTTCGGGGGCCAATTATTAAGCTGGATGGACCGCTGCTGCGCCATCGCCGCACACCGCCATTGCAAACGTCAGGTCGTTACTTCTACGATAAATAATGTTGCCTTCAAAAATCCTATACCCCACGGGGCCATAGTTACCATTGAAGCAAAGGTTTCAAGAGCCTTTTCTTCTTCTATGGAGATCATCGCAGATGTTTACCTAGAAGAACAACACCCAAACGGGAGCCGAATTAAGGCGAATGAAGGTATTTTCACTTTTGTAGCTGTAGATCAGATCGGGAGTCCCATCAACGTACCAGCCATTCATCCTGAAACAGCGTTGGAAAAGGAACGTTACACGGCTGCTTTGCGCAGACGCCAATTGGCTTTAATTATCGCAGGGAAAATGGAGCCGAATGACGCTACTGAACTTAAGGCACTGTTTTATCCTGAAGAATCAACTCAGCAGCCGAAATAACCTCATCTAAAGGTAATTTTCGCATTGGATTGGGCAACCACCAAGGTACTTTTCCGTGCTTACTTATAGGACTCAAAGTGCTCGTCGTCACCACAGCGCGTTGCTTTTCATAAACTGGCCAAGGTTCAAAACCTAATGCTGGATGTGTAGCACCCCACAAACTAATAAGTGGTCGGTTAAAATTGGCTGCTGCATGCATAAATCCTGTGTCACCACTGATCACAAGAGCTGCGTTTTCTATTACTTTAAATCCTTCAATGACCGTTGTAGTTCCACAATAATTAGTCGCACCACTTCCCAATGGCTGCTCGAGACTTTCGCCCATCCCTGCTTCTTCAGGACCACCAACCAATACCAATGGCATCTTAAGCCTTGATAAGCCGTCCATAATTTCGCGCCACGCTTGAAAATCTAACCGCTTACCCGCATACGAACCTCCCAATACCAATGCGATATAGGGCTGCTGAGGTAATTCTAGATGAACTTCTGGCAAACACAGTCTGTATTCCGCTGCCTTGGGACTAAATCCACCGCTAAAGAACGGTTCCGCAGCCGAAGCATACCTCTGAACAACAGGAGTAAGCTTAAACGACTTTTGCTTTGTCAGAAGTAGGAGTGCACGTCGCAAATACGGTTTATGATAGGTATGTATAGGACGATTCAGCTGGCCACACCAGTGCTTTGATTTTGACGTGCCTTGAAGATCCAGAACCTCATCAAACGGGATTACTTGGGCTTTGATTCCTGCACGGTCTTTTTCCCATGAAAGCACAGCTTTTACCCCGGGAAGACAGCTCGCCACCGAACGATAGGCGTCTTTGCATAGAACGGTGACGCCATAACCTTCTCTTGCAAGTTGGGCAGTTATGGGAGCGACGAGGACTAGATCGCCAATGGCGGATAATCGGATCACTAAAATAGAGGTATCCTTAGGCATTACCAGGGTATCAAATTAAAATATGAACTGAGTATAAATATAGTCAGCCCAACCGCCAATAGATTCGCCAAACGCTCATTCGTCAAATAACGCAGTCCATTCGTCAAATGGAAACTTAAACCTAAGAAGAATAAAACCCCTCCCGCGACATTGCCAATTAAAGCCGCGGCAGTACCTAGCACAAGCCAAAACCCGGCTACCATCGCTCTAGATTTGTTCATTTGATTTGCCTTTCTATACGATTGAAACCATTCAAATAAAGCGAATACCGCCAATATTAAAGGGAGTATCCACCACGAAACTGGAGCACTGGAACCCGTGTATCGAATTGGGTCCAATTCGACTTTGCCCAGTCCATACAAAACAGACATCGGTATTACGAAAGCCAATCCCCATTGTACTAGTGTGCGCATTTTTAGAACGCCTGAAACCAGCCAAGTTAAAACCACAGCAGGAGCGATGATAGGAAGCACCTCATCAGGTGACCAAAGTCCAGCGATAGCCGTGAGCGTACCACTATGAAGGACATATATTGTGTTGAATTTACGTCGATGGAGTTCGATAAGGTGCCAATTCAATTCGAAAACTAAACCAATGAACAAGAAATCTGTCAAGTAGAATTCACCGCTCCAGTACACAGCAAGCATCACGAAGATCAAATACCTAAAAAGTGTACCACCTACGACCCAATGATCTCGCATTACTGTCCACGATAAAAACAACCAAGCGGCACCTAAAACAATGGTCAAAAGAAGTCGTTCCCCCTGGAAATCTGCATCTATTTCTATCAATGCCAAGGCCATAAAAGCCAGGGCAAATGTTCGAATGCCTGAATAGGCGTCAATCTTTCGGAAATAGCTAAGAAGCATCAGCTTTTTGTTTTATTTTAGCGGCATTAAACGCTCGCGCTATGTTAAGAAATTTCTTTGAAGGCTTAGGTGATTTGTTCCAAGCAACTTTTAAAATCTTGCCTTTGGCAG
>JAQWJX010000188.1:0-5836 GCA_029248145.1 Schleiferiaceae bacterium
CTGCAGTATTTCGAAAAGTCGTACGAAATGAATCCTAACGATATGGATATTGTTCGTGCACTCATGGAGGTTTACAGAAAAGTAGGTGACTACCAGAAGTCTATGGACATGAAAGCGGTCATAGAGTCTGCAGGCGAATAGCACAATCAAATAAACACAGGAGAACCTCAGTATAGACTACTGGGGTTTTCTTTTGCCTTTTTTACATTTAGGTTATAATATATATTATGTTAAATAGTGTTTTAGTAAAATAGGTATGCTACCCTGTTATAGGTTTTGAGCCACGTTTCATTGTACCCTTAGACTTACTGTAATTATCCTTTGAACGGGCCATTTGATCCTCGTAACGCGGATCCGGAATAACAGCCAGCTTATACAAAGCCGAAGCCTCAATGCTGTAAAAGCCAAATTCTTCAACTACACGGCCTTGAACCTTGTAAAGTCCTTTACCACGGAATGGAAATTGAGCGGCAATGTTTGGAAAATGTACGCTATCAAGAAAATCACCGTTCTGATCTATGAATGTGGCAAAATTCATACGGTCCCCTTTTTGCGTCTTCGTATCCTTAACCGTAACCAGGTATCCGTAGCCAATCACAAAATGTCCCAGCTTCTCTGGCAGTTCTATGGCTGTAGTCCCTTGATCCATAGGTTCATCTGCTAATAAAAACGGATCAGCTAATGGGAATCCTAGCAATTCTATTTCATCGAAAGCCCGCTCTAATGCAGATTGCTCTAACAGCGGAACCTTATAGTCGTGTGAACTGACCGTTCCTTTAAACAGACTGGGCGACGCAGCGGGCACAGCGGACTGTTTATGTCCCTTTAACATGTGGTGCGCTTCCCACAATAACGTTTGTTTAGCAATACCTGTAAACCTAAAGGCGCCTATTCTAATGAGTAGTGTTAACTGTTCGATGCCAATGGGAACGCGGTCTATAAAGTCTGTAAGATTATGAAAAGGGCCTCCCTCCTGTCTTTCTCGACCTATGGTCACTCCTACGGTCTCATCTAAGCCATGCAGCAAAACAAACCCCAAATAGATTATGGTTCCGCGAATGACCGTAGGGTAATCGCCTTGCTGTACACACGGAGCTTCCACTATTCCGCCAAGTTTTCTGGCCTCGTGTACATAAAACTCCGTACTGTAAAAACCGCCAAAGTTATTGATGACAGCCACCATGTACTCCAGAGGATAATGTGCTTTCAAATAGAGGCTTTGATAACTTTCAACAGCATAAGAAGCACTGTGTCCCTTAGCAAAAGCGTAGCCTGCAAAACTTTCTATTTGACGCCAAATATCTTGTGCCAATTCAGAACCATACCCGCGCGCTTCACAGTTTTTAAAATACTGATTTTCAACACGTTTAAACTCTTCTCTTGAACGAAATTTACCAGACATGCCACGGCGCAACACATCGGCTTCGCCTAAGGACAAACCGGCAAAATAATGGGCCACTTTAATCACATCTTCTTGGTATACCATCACCCCAAACGTATCTGGCATGATATCAAGTAATACAGGATGTGCATCTTGACGCCGCTCCGGATCTGTAAAGCGCAATATATATTCGCGCATCATACCGCTGTTACTAACCCCTGGCCGAATAATGGAGCTTGCCGCTACTAAACCTAAGTATGTATCCACCTTTAATTTCTTAAGCAGCATACGCATCGCGGGCGATTCGACGTAAAAACAGCCCATAGCCCTACCATCGCGCAAAATAGATTTGATTTTCTCATCCTGCTTGAATGCCTGTAAGTTTCGGATGTCTAAGAGTATATCTTCTGGTTTGTTTTTATGGACGATGTGTAATGCATCTTGAATTTTTGAGAGCCCGCGTTGACTAAGGATGTCGAATTTATGAAGTCCAATATCTTCTGCTACAACCATATCAAATTGCGTTGTTGCAAAGCCTTTAGGCGGTAAAAAAGTCCCAGTATGGTAATGTATACTCTTTTCAGCGATCAAAATCCCTCCAGCATGGATGCTTAAATGACTTGGAAAACCCTGTATATAAGTACTGTAACGCAGTACGAGGTGACCCAACTGGTCCAATTCATTGCTACTAAACTTCCCCCTACTCAATTTATCTATCTCATGTTTAGGCAGACCAAACACCTTCCCTAGTTCACGAACTACCGCACGGTATTGAAACGTGTTGTAGGTTGCTAATAGCGCGGTGTGCGGAAAGCGTTTAAAGATGTATTGGGTAATATCGTCTCGATCGCGCCAGGAAAAATCAAGATCAAAATCTGGAGGAGATGTCCGGTACAGGTTGATGAAACGCTCAAAATACAAATCCAATTCAATGGGGTCTACATCGGTTATTTTCAACAAATAAGCGATAATACTATTTGCTCCACTCCCACGCCCAACGTAGAAGTACCCGCGTTTTTGAGCATAGTTTACAATGTCCCAATTGATCAAGAAGTAGGATACAAAGTTCTTCTTTGCAATCAGTTCCAGCTCTTTCTCAATACGCTCCTTTACTTTGAAATCTACCGTTGGATAACGATAAGGTATACCGTCGTAAGCCAATTTTTTAAGCAGGCGTAAATCCTTCTGTTTTGAACCGGTATAGGTCTGTAAGTTCAGTGAGGCTTCATCTGGTAACAAGACATTACAGTCCTCTAGTACTTGCTGGGCCTGGCGTAGTAAGTACGGTACTTCAACATAGGCACTCCGTAATTCATCGTTAGACAGGTACCGATCGTCTTCTTTCGCTTGTTTGCCCTTTGAGAGTTTGCTCAGCAAGGTATTTTCATCAATTGCACGCAGTAAGCGATGTGCATTGTGGTCTCGCTTTCCCCTAAAAGTTGCCGTAGGCATCGCAATGAGTTTATGTTGACGATGAATATGCGGCGAAAGATGTAGGAAGCGCAACTGGTCTACCCCTACTCCTATAAGTTCGTTTGGTGCTAGTGGCGTATTGGGCGGAAGACTTTCTAAAGGATAAATGATCCAGGCGTCTTTAAGTGCTGCGACTGGAGCGCGCGATGAAAAGCGCTGCTTTCGATGGAGATGTTCTGATAGGTGATCATTGATCTGGCGAAAGCCTTCCCAATTTTTAGCCAGTGCCACATAACAGGGTGTTATTCCATTTCGGAAATCTACTCCAATGACCGCACGCTTTTTAGCGTGATTGCGTAAAAGGTAGAGCACGGTCATGCATGCCGAAGTGTTATTAATATCAGTGATAGCCATCGTGGTCCATGGCTCGCTTTCGAAGAAAGCGAGCCACTCTTTGGGCGAAAGCACCCCGTAACGCAAGCTGTAATAACTGTGCGAGTTCACTAACATCTCTTCTGTTTTTTTCTAGAAACCTAAATCCAACTTGCGTTGACGTGCCTGAGTCATACCCATTCCTTGTAGGCCAAGGTGGGTGTGAATTTCATAATCGTATTCTGCAACCAAACGTTCTCCAATGGGCCTAAGTAATTCAGGTCCGTTGCTACTGGAATTTTTTATTGCCGCTGCTATTGGATAAGCATTAAGTTCTTCAGCAGGATATGGGAAAAGTAAATCCGTTACCTCTGCTAATGGCGTCGTAGGGTCTAACCAAATAGATTCATCTTCTTCATTGAGAATTACAGGTGATCGGTGATGATCGATAGTAGCTGTGATCTTATTGCTCACCGTTGTAATAATCGCAAAACTATCCACCATCTCGCCGGTATCTGGGTTTACCCAGGTATCGTATAATCCTGCGAAAGCGAAAGGAGCTCCATCCCTTTTATAAATGACGTACGGTTTTGACAAACGCTCTTTTTGTGGTCCCTCTATAAATCCATCTGCCAGTACTAGACAGCGTTTAGAGCGAATACTCTGGCGGAAGGCCGGCTTTACCGTAATACCCTTTGCACCGCGATACGTAGGATTGTTTTCTTTGTTGTGATCCCCTTCTGAACGAGCATTAAAAAGGTAAAATGGTTTCTTCGCCCAATACGGGGTAAATCCAAACTGGTAATGCTTTATACGGTCGGAATATTCCTGTGTAATCACAGGTGCCAATGTTCCTATACCAATATTAGTATTTGGTGTAAAGAGTTCTGGACGCTCTACGAGCGCACTGAACCGCTTCTCTACGGCCTTTACTTTGCTAATAGCTACATATCTACCACACATATTCTCTGTTTATCTACGTTTACTGATGTCTGTTTGCTAAAAGTGGTGGTGGCTCACCGTTAAACGGATTTGTCCTTCCTATGGTTTTAGCACCTAGAGAAACGGCACGCAACACTGAACGGTCGCCAAAGCGTTGTCGTATATGGTCCATGGCACTGTAGAGTTTACTGAGCTCCTCGCTCTCTTCAAACAAATTCATCTGGTACCCACCGCCTACTAAATGGGAGAAACGAACACCCACCAAACGAACGAGTAATCTACGTTCAAAGAGTTTTTGAAAAAGCTCCTTGACTTTAGGAATGAGAAGGTGGTCTGCCGCTGTATATGGTATACGCGCCTGAAGCGTATGGGTATTAAAGTCTGAATACCTGATTTTAACAGTAATACAAGAAGTAAGCTTATCCCCACGACGCAGCTGATAAGCAAGATTCTCCGTCATAGCGACAATAATTCCTTCAAGTTTAACCACATCTATGGTGTCCTTAGCAAAAGTGCGTTCTGTTGAAATACTCTTGCGCTCTTGATAAGGGACAACCGGGCTTTGATCAACGCCCTGAGCCTTATGCCAAATCACAGCACCGTGCTTACCCATAACACTTTGCATCATCTCCAATGGCATTTCTTGCAACGTTTGAATACGACGCACCCCCAGATTTCGAAGAGTCTGATAGGTCTTCTCACCCACCATGGGAATCTTACGAACCGATAAAGGTGCTAGAAATGGACGCTCCAGCCCTTTTTTAACGAAAATCTTGTTGTTTGGCTTCGCTTCCCCTGTAGCGACCTTACTAACCGTTTTATTTAAGGACAAACCAAAACTAATGGGTAATCCTGTTTCATTAATTACACGGTCTCTTAGTTCACTGGCAAATTTGAAGTTTCCAAAAAAACGATCCATACCTGTGAGGTCGACAAAAAATTCATCTACTGATGTCTTCTCATAGACAGGTACTTCTTCTTTAATGACATCCGTTACTAAGTTTGAGAATTTACTGTAGTTCGCTGAATTTCCTCGAATGATAATGGCCTCAGGGCAAAGAGAGCGAGCCATACGCATGGGCATAGCAGAATGTACTCCGAACTTCCTCGTCTCATAACTACAAGCTGCAACTACCCCACGATCACCTGTCCCTCCAATGAGTATAGGCTTACCGTTTAAGCGGCTATCCATCAGCCGCTCAACGGAAACGAAGAACGTATCAAGATCCATATGTAGGATGGAACGATCCATGAATTCAGAGGTATTTAGTTAAGTAAGGACCTACCACAGGCACTTCGAGCGGCTCTAAGGCCGCTCAAAAACACAATTGGGTGAAGTTCTTTTTAAGCGTTAATTAGTTGTCCTTAAGATGATTCATCTCTTTTTTGAGGTCTGCCATCATATGCATGATCTGAGACATTTCCTGGCCTGTGCCTGCTGCTGGGAGTTCAAAACTAGTATAACCAACCGCTTTCCATACCTCTACTAAGCGGTCTACAGGAACAGTATAGGGTGCAAACTGTGGATTATCCGATTTCAGCATTAATTCACCAATGTGAAGGTTATTAATGACACGCTTGTAAACAACACCTTCGTCTTTCGTAATCAAAACATGACACTCATCATTACGAATAGATTTCCAATCTTGGATATATTCTGTAATGACGTACGATCCAGGCTTGATAGGAAGCATACTCTCCCCTCTAATTTGAAACACTCTATAAGTG
>JAQWJX010000001.1:0-7834 GCA_029248145.1 Schleiferiaceae bacterium
CAATTGTGGGAGACTACAATGAATCCGGAGGAGCGCATATTGAAGCAAGTGACCATAGACGATAGCGCTGAGGCTGATCGTGTATTCTCTATGCTCATGGGCGATGAAGTTCCGCCTCGTAAAGATTTTATTGAGCGCAACGCGAAGTATGCAAATATTGATGCCTAATACACTAAATCTATTCAAAAAAGCCTCCTTATTAGGGGGCTTTTTTGTAGTTATTTTTTTCGTACTGACGGCTTGTAATACAGATCGAGCCGACGAACAAATGGTTTTTCGTTACAATGAGCCGGCAGGAATCCCTTCGTTAGACCCCGCTTTTGCGAAAGAAAAAAGCTCTATTTGGGCGGTACAGCAGTTGTACGAAGGTTTGGTGGTATTGGATGCCAATAACGATATTGCGCCGGCTCTTGCAATAGACTGGAAAATAGACAGTGGTGCTACAGTCTACACGTTTCGTTTAAGAGATGCGCGGTTTCATAATGGTAAAATAGTAACAGCGGAAGATGTTGTTTACAGTCTGACCCGATTAAAAGATCCCAGGGTTGCATCACCCGGAAGCTGGGTCGTTGAAGGTCTTTCAACTTGTAAAGCGATTGATGCGTCGACCGTTGAGATCGTATTAGAGGAACCAAATGCCAGCTTTCTATCGTTGTTGGCCATGCCATTTTGTAGTGTAATTCCATCGGGGGAGACTGCTTTAAATACTGCACCTGTAGGTACTGGACCTTTTAAATTTCATGTATGGCATTACGGAGAAAAATTAGTGCTCCATAAGCATGAGATGTATTGGCGTGTTGACAGTGCAGGTGTCCAATTGCCTTATCTAGACGGAATTAGTATCTCTTTCTTGACGGATCAACAGAGCGCTTTTTTAGAATATTTGCGTGGAACTTTTGACTTTCTACCGAACCTCGATCCTAGCTTTAAAGACGATCTGCTAACCAGACAGGGAATGCTTCAAGAGCGGTATATGGCCGAGCACACTTTAGTTCGCAGTCCTTTTTTGAATACGGAATACCTAGTGTTTAATGCCGAACGACCGCTCTCCAGAGATTTGCGTTGGGCCATTAATGCAGCTATAGATAGAGCTGAGATGATAGCCTCTTTACGCAATGGGGTCGGGGTTCCCGCTACTGGAGGTATTATCCCGGTGGGCTTGCCAGGACATCAAACCGCAGGAGGTATAGGCTATGCTCCTGATAGTGCTAAAAGTATAATTAAAAGCTATGAGGTTTTACCAGAGCTGACTTTAACAACGGTTGCAAATTATCGTGATCTCTGCGAGTTTGTCCAGGGAGCTTTAGCCAAATTGGGCTGGGAAATTGCAGTGAATGTAGTGCCATCTGCAGCGCTTCGTAGTCAAAAGTCTGCAGGTTCGCTGGACTTTTTTAGAGCGAGTTGGATTGCAGATTATCCTGATGCTGCGAATTATTTAATGCTTTTTTCTTCTGAAATGAAGGCGCCAAATGGTCCTAATTATAGCCGCTACAGTTCTCCAATATTCGATTCTTTATATCGTTCAATTCAATATTTACCCGCGGGGAAAGAACGTACCGAATTAATATCAGCTGCTGATGCGTTTTTATCAGAGGAGGCTGTATCTGTGCCTTTGTATTATGATGAAGTTCTTCGTGTCTTTCCATCGCGAACTAGCGGCGTGCGCACAAATGCATTGAATGCTCTTATTCTCCTTGAGGCGCAGGTGGTTCAGGACTAAATCTAGTTACGAGTGGTCTATGGTCGCTTAGATTTATGTTTTCAATGTATTGACCCTTTGAGTGCAAGTCCGCGCTATGCATGGTCCAGTCAATTTTAAAAAACAATCCTCTTCTCGCAAGCGGTTCAAAAGAGCCCATAGTACCGTATCCGTCGAGAATGTATGGATCGCGCAGGTGCTGAAGCAATCGCCAATATAAATTACCTCCCGGTACTCCATTGAAATCTCCTGAGAGTACAACTGGATGTGGACTTTCCTTTACCCATTGAACGATATGATTCGCTTGCAGTCCTCGATTTCTATCGGTTGCAGTGAGTTTACTTAGGACAAATTGGCCCGTCTCTAAGAGTTCATCTCTTGAATGAACTGCGTCCATGTCTTGATCCTGCAAACCGGTAGAGCTGAGGTGAACGTTGAGAACACGGATTGTATCGAACGGCAGCGCTATATCCGCATACTGCGCACTCGTTCGAGCATACCCTTTGGTCGAGAGGCTGGTATACACAAGTGGGGAGTGCTTTATGATAGGGTGTTTAGAATAAATGGCGACTGAATAATTCTTATTTCGTGGTGCATAGGTTCGGTAGGGATAGTGTTTAGCTAATGGTTCGGCTACGCTTCGACGAATCTCTTGCATGCACAAGATATCTATGGATTGTTGCTGGGTCCAATTACCGATTTCTTGCGCCGCGACACTGGTTTGATAAAAGGCGCGAACATTATAGGTTGCTATTTTAACTTCATCCTCGGTGATTTCCTCCGCTCGAGCATAAGGCCATTGTGCCATTAAGGGGAAGGCGATAATCGATAAGCCTAAGAGGTTGGTGCTGGATTTTCTTGGATTGAATCGGATCCAAAAAAGAAGGGCAACCGCATGCGGTATAACGAGAAGTGGCAAGAGTAAAACGAGCACACTTATTCCAGGGATATACTGCGAAGGAATGAGACTCCCGATTGCCATCGCTAAAGTCACTCCGGTTAATACGAGATTCAACCATTGCAGCAAAATAAGCCGCTTTTTCATTTAGTCTTTGGAGATTTTGAAGAGAAAAGCCTTTTCCTCCTTTGACAGACTATCATATCCAGTGGCCTTAATTTTATCAAGGATTGCATTCATACGAGCCGTATCACCTGTTTCATCCGCTTTGGATGAAGTAGTTTTCGAGGCACTGTTTTTATAATTTCTTTCACCGAAACTGAACCCCTTTTTTCTTTTTCGTTGTCGGGGTTGAAAACCGCCTCGAACAAAGTCAATGACCTGGAACAAATACACATTCCACTCATTGCCCGCCCGCATGCTTCGAATAAAGAAAAAAGCAACAATTGCCCCTCCAAGATGGGCAATGTGTCCTCCTGCATTTTCGCTGGTTAAATTAAGCACATCAAGAAGCACTAGACCGGCTGCCAGCATCCAGTACTTTACTTCGAAAATTCCCCAAAGTCGGACCGGCATATTTGGCATATAAAGGGCACCAGCCACAAGAATGGCTATAACTCCAGCACTTGCACCTACCATAGATCCAGAGGTAAGTACCGGGCTGATATTGTAAAGTATTATGTAAAGTATTCCGCCTCCGATTCCTCCATAGATATACAAGGAGAGCATGCGTCGTTCTCCAAGGTATTCCGTAAGCATCTTCCCTGAAAAATAGAGGATGATCATGTTAAAGAGGATGTGACGAAAGCCAAAATGCGTGAACATGTATGTTAATAGGGTCCACGGTCGTAAAGCAAATTTCAACGGATTAGAAGGGAGCGCGAGTAAATCATCTGCAATATTCGGAATAAGACCGAAGTTGCCTGTGAACAAGCTAGCGAATGCGTTGGTCAGGCTGAAAGCTAGAAATACGGCGATGTTTAAGTAGAGCAACCTTGTGAGGTAATCGCCCTTAAAAGCATCGTGTTTCACTTTTGAAAAGAAGTCGCTCATGTTCTAGTGGTAAGCTTTAAAGATACATATCTCTACGCCATTTTCTGATGAGAATATAACCGAAGAGCATGCCGCCTAAATGCGCGAAATGTGCGATACCACTATTGCTTACACTGAATCCATTGTAAAGCTCTAAAAGCCCATAACCTATTACAAAATACTTTGCCTTGATTGGGAAAAGGAAGTTGAGGTAAATGACTTGATTTGGAAAGGTCATTCCGAAAGCTAGAAGGACTCCAAATACGGCACCCGATGCTCCGACCATAGGAGCATGGAGTAATCGGTTTAAACTGCCCCAAGTAGGATTTGTATAGTTGAAACCACGCTCGATTAGATCTTTGCCGTCGCGAGTAATGGTCTCAACGGCGCCGGCATCGAGTGCAGTAGTAAGCTGGAAGTATTCCATGGCGTTAACGCCTATCTGAAGGGCGCTGGCCCCTAATCCTGTAAGCAGGTAATAGGTGAGGAAACGTTTTGGTCCCCAGTGATTTTCCATCGCAGAACCAAGGAACCACAGCATCAACATATTTGAAAAAATATGGCCAAAATTCCCGTGCATGAACATGTGTGTGACTAATTGTACTGGAAGGAATTCTGAAGATGCAGGAAAGTATAGGCCCAGCCAATCGGTAATGTCTATTCCGAATGTAGTCCGAATAGAAGTCATGCCTAAGAAAAACAATCCATTGATAATGAGAAGGTTCTTTACTATTGTTGGCATTAAGTTGAAGCTTCGCTGTACGATCATAAAAGTGATTCTAAATCCTCAGGAGCCAATTCTCGAATGACTTTTTTTCCCGAAGGTGAGTATTGTGGGTTGCTGCTACTAAGCAACTGTTCTTTTAACGCTTGTAAAGCCTCCTTAGTTTTAGTGAATTCACTATTCGCTGCTTTTTTTGACAAGGTCTGTGCGAACGATTTAAGTAACGAGGATTCGATCGACTCGCTATCTAATGATCTTAATTGCTCAAGAAGCTCTTCCAATGCGGGTACCGCTTCTTCTGGAGCGAGAAGCATGGGCGCTCCCACTAAAGTGAACTCGTCAGTATTCTTTTCCGCTCGTAAATCAAAACCGGCAGTTGCAAACCAATCTTCGTATTCTTGAAGTAAGGCGTGATCAGAAAGTTCAACCTGAATTTTCTCAGGAAAAAGAAGTTGCTGTGAAGGCAGTGTTGCGTTGCGTAATTTATCTAAAAATTGGTCGTAAAAAACACGGTATCTCGCTGCAGAAATATCGATGATTAGCGCTTTTCTTCCCAACAGTGTAATCATGTATTTCCCCCAGATTAATACATGATTTGTTTGCTCATTCATCGCAAGGCTCTCAGAGCTTTCGTTCCAGAAATCCTTAATTTCATCTTCTGAGGAGTATTCAAACGAGGGTGTAGTATTTAGGTATTTTTCTTGCTGAATTCGCTGGTATTTTTCGTCATCAGAGCGGAAGCGCGGAGGCTGTGACTGGGTCGTTTCGAAAGGATTAAAGTTGGGGTTGACTTTAATTTGAGGAGCCTTCGGTAATTGCCCGTCCGGTAACGGCGGCACAGAAAAACTCTGCTCAGCATCAAAATCTATAGTGGGTGCAACGTTGAATTGGCCAATGGCATGCCGTGCAGCACTTCTTAAGACGGCGTAAATAGCGTGTTCGTCTTCAAATTTAATTTCAGTTTTAGTCGGATGTATGTTTACATCAATTTCGGCAGGATCCACACTCAGGTATAAGAAATATCCCGGATGATGTTCTCCGGTAAGCACATCTTCAAAGGCTTCACGAAGCGCATTATGCAGATAAGGTGATTTGACGTATCGGCCATTGACAAAAAAGAACTGTTCTCCACGCTTCTTCTTAGCGAATTCAGGTTTTATTATAAAGCCTTCTAGCTGGACCACTTCAGTGGATTCTTGGATAGGGACAAGGCGTTCGTCGAACTTCCTTCCGAAAATTCCGGTGATACGTTGCCGTAAAGGCACTGGTTTTAAATGGAAGAGTAAGTTGTCGTCACTTTTCATGATCCACTCAATATGGCTATGAACAAGCGCTACCCGATGAAATTCATCGATGCAATGACGCAATTCTATTCGCTCATTTTTGAGGAATTTACGCCGTGCGGGGATGTTGTAAAACAAATTTTTAACGACGACTTGTGTTCCCTTGTTCCATGGGTAAGGTGCGACGGATTGTACTGTGCTGTCCTCTAATTTCAGTTCCAGCCCTAGGCCTTCCTCGTTTTGATTAGTGCGTAAGAGTACGTGCGCAACAGCACCAATAGAGGCCATTGCTTCACCTCTGAATCCTCGAGTAGTGAGTTGAAATAGATCGTCAGCCGATTTGATTTTTGAGGTTGCGTGCCTTAAAAAACAGTTTCTAGCATCCTCTTCATCCATTCCGGAGCCGTCATCAGTTACGCTGATGCTCGTTTTGCCCGAGCCGATCAGCACTAGGGTGATTTTTGAAGCACCCGCGTCAATGCTGTTTTCCAACAATTCTTTCACAACAGATGCAGGTCTTTGGACCACTTCACCTGCAGCGATTTGATTCGCAACGTGATCAGGAAGTATATTTATTAAAGGCACTAAGCGAGGAATTTAACGGCGACAATGACAAGGACTACAAGGAAGAGAAAGCTGAGGAGTAGACGTTTGCCGTAGCCTTCACTTGCGCCCGCACTCCTTTTACGTCGCAAGTCCCAGTTTTCTCGTAAACGATCACGGTATTTGTCCTTATTCTGAAATGGAATTTCATCCACGCCTTCGTTGCGTTCTAAGATTCTCAATCGATCTTTACGCTCGTCGTGATATCTAGGTTGGTGTTGAAAACCGCGAGGTTGGCGTCGTTCAAATAGTCCCATATCTTTCTATATTCTCATCTCAAAGGTAAGAACCCCTTGGCACTTTATCGACCTATGGAAGTACGCTTTCTCAAAGCTCTAATTATAACCTTATTACTGGTAGTGTTACCAGGTAAAGGTCTTTATGCTCAATCGTTTAACGTGGATTCTGCACTAAGTGCAATGACACTTGAAGAGAAGATTGGCCAATTATTTATGGTCGCTGCTTATAGCAACAAAGGAGAGGAGCATCATGCGGATTTAGAGCAGTTGGTCAACGAATACCACATTGGAGGTGTTATTGTTATGCAAGGAGGGCCAGAGCGACAAAAGAAACTATTAAATCGATTACAAAGCGCCGCATCAACGCCGCTCTTAGTCGGGCAAGATGCCGAATGGGGACAGGCCATGCGCCTAGATAGTACCTATAAATTTCCAACATCATTGACAGTTGGTGCAGCTGGAGGTGGAATGGATGCCTATGATTTGGGTCATGCGCTGGCGCGTGAATGCAGCGCTGTAGGTGTGCATATGAGTTTTTCTCCAGTGCTTGATGTTAATACTAATCCAGGAAACCCTATCATAGGAGCACGGTCCTTTGGCTCAGACCCAAATCGCGTAAATGCTCTAGGTGTACAAGTAGTAAAGGGTATTCAAGCTCAAGGGGTGCTAGCGTGTGGGAAGCATTTTCCGGGGCATGGAGATACTCAACAGGACAGTCATAAAACTCTCCCAAAGGTCGATCGAACTTTGAAAGAACTGATGGAGGTAGAATGGGTGCCGTTCAAAGGGGCAATAGACGCGGGAGTGAGCGCAATTATGATTGCACATTTGAATATTCCTTCTATTGAGCCTTCAGGAAAACCTACTAGTCTCTCGCACAAGGTGATAAACGGTATTTTGAGAGAACAGTGGGGCTATGATGGTTTAGTTATAACCGATGCCTTGAATATGAAAGGTGCAGCAGCATTTGCTCCTCCTGGCGAATTAGAGTTAGAAGCGTTTGCCGCGGGAAATGACATTTTGCTCTTTCCAATGGATGTGCCCAAAGCAACCGAAGCCTTTGTTGCTGCTACAGCAACAGATAAAATCAGTATTAAGTCTATTGATGAACGTGTTCGAAGAATCTTGGTGGCAAAGTCGAACTCCATGGCGTATGCGGATTGGTTAGAAGCTCAAAAGCCTGTAGATGCCAAATTGCTTGAATCTGACCACGGTCCTTTTGAGAGGGAGGATGAGAATCAAAGGGTTTCGTTTAAACTTATTCGGGACGCTGCTACTTTATTGCAAACAGGGACTACGCCTTTTCCAATTAAAAATTTGGAGCAAGACTTTTTACACATCGCCATCGGCGATTTT
>JAQWJX010000025.1:0-2809 GCA_029248145.1 Schleiferiaceae bacterium
ACCATTTGTCAATGCTTGCGTCGATCTCGCGATTGACGGCTCTGCAGCCACGGCAACCGGCGAGATTGACGGTGGACATTCGACGTACGCCGGTGCCCTACCGATGGTTATTGGTGGTAAAAAAGGACTGGTAGAAGAAAAAGACCTACGTATCCCTAACATGCGCGGTATTATGACGGCTCGGTCAAAGCCTTTACAGGTTTTAGAAGCCACAGAAAATGACGCAGCGACACGAGCGGCGAAGTTTGTGAAGCCTGCGGCTAAATCTGCAGTGAAATTGGTCGACAGCGTGGACGAATTGGTCCATTTATTACACAACGAGGCGAAAGCCATTTAATTCCAAGCCTTATGTCAATTATTGTATTTGTAGAAGATTGGAATAACCAATTCAAAAAAGCCTCATTCGAGGCAGTCTCTTACGCCAAAACATGGGCAACAGCCGCAGGAACTACGGTCACTGCAGTCACCAATAGCGGTGTCTCCGACCCAAGCGCTTTGGCTGCCTTCGGAGCAGACAGAATTTTAACTACCACGCTTGCTGCAACACCCTTCGGTATGGCGCAACAATTAGCTACACTGACGGAGGGTACTGCAGGTATGGTCATCGCAGGAACAAGTCTAGGCCGTTCTATTGCTCCAGCCCTGGCTGCACTGAGCGGTGGTGCCTTGAGTACCAACACAACCGGTACACCGAGCAGCGTTTCCCCAGTAACTGTTGAACGTGGAGCATTCAGTTCAAAAGGCATTGAAACCATCGAACTCATAGGCGGGCTTCCCATGGTTTCCTTTGTACCCAACAGTGTAGGCATTCAAGAACGCGCAGGAGCAGGCCTTGTTGAGAATTTAGATGCTACTGGAAATGACTTGCTAAACATAACTGAGCAGTCAATAGCCTCTGGTAAAGTCGCTTTGCCTGAAGCAGAAGTCGTAGTTAGTGCAGGGAGAGGCCTTAAAGGTCCAGAAAACTGGACTATGATTGAAGAGCTTGCTTCTATTTTAGGAGCAGCGACAGCCTGTTCAAAACCCGTAAGTGATATTGGATGGAGACCCCACAGTGAACACGTGGGTCAAACCGGTATCCAAGTCAACCCGAATCTGTATATTGCGATTGGAATTTCTGGCGCTATCCAGCACCTTGCTGGGGTCAGTGCATCAAAGACCATTGTCGTAGTAAACACAGACGCTGAAGCCCCATTTTTCAAGGCTGCAGACTACGGTATTGTAGGTGATGCATTTGAAGTCGTTCCCCAACTGGTGAACGCAATGCGCGCCTTCAAGGCCGGACAATAAATGCAACACATAGAACTCACTGTTAAAGGATTATCCTACAGTCAAGGTAAATCAGGAGCTTACGCACTCATTCTAGCCGAAACCGGCGAAGGAGGCCGTAAGCTTCCTGTCGTTATAGGTGGTGCTGAAGCCCAAAGTATAGCTGTAGCCATGGAGAAGTCTGTAGCACCGCCGCGGCCGCTTACCCACGATACTTGGAAAAACATGCTTAATGAATTGGGTGTAACCTTAGAGAAAATAGTCATCCACAGATTAGTGAATGGAGTTTTCTACGCAAGTTTATATACTGTAGATGCAGCCGGTACGTCTCATGTTTTTGATTCTCGCCCTTCTGACGCTGTAGCTTTGGCCGTGCGCTTTGAATGTCCCATTTTCGCTACGCCTGAAATTATGGAACATGCGGGTATCACTGAAAAGGAAGAAACGAAAGCAGATGCCGGCACTATGGAGGAAGATCAAGATATCGACCATCCCGAAGTTTCTCAAAAAGAATCAAGACAAGAATTAGAACTACTGCTATCTGAAGCGGTGGAAAATGAAGATTACGAATTAGCCGCACGATTGCGCGATAAGTTGGACAAGCTATGATGATCCTTAGAAGTTTATTGGGAATTGCGGTACTTACGGCCGTTTTATGGTTGTTCAGTTCGAATAAACGAAAAGTGAATTGGGCCATGGTTGGAAAAGGGCTGCTCTTGCAATTCGTGCTCGCCTTGGCCGTTTTAAAAGTACCCGGAGTTTCTTGGGCTTTTGAAAAATTTAGTCTTGTCGCTGTTACATTATTAGACTTTACACGCGAGGGCTCTACCTTCCTCTTTGGGTCGCTCATTACCGAAACTGATAATTTTGGATATCTTTTTGCCTTCCAAGTACTTCCTACAGTGATCTTTTTCTCAGCCGTTACCTCGCTACTCTATTACTACGGCATCTTGCAACGAGTGGTGAAGGCGATGGCATGGGTCATGCAGAAAACGCTGAAACTATCTGGTGCAGAATCGTTAGCTGCAGCTGGAAACATTTTTATCGGTCAAACTGAAGCGCCGCTACTAGTGAAACCCTATATCGCTGGAATGAGTCGTTCTGAATTACTCAGTTTAATGAGTGGTGGTATGGCAACCATAGCGGGTGGGGTACTTGCAGCGTACATTGGTTATCTTGGAGGAGACACCCCTGAAGGCCAATTATTCTTTGCCAAACACTTACTCACCGCCTCCGTACTCAGTGCTCCAGCCGCAATCATTAGTGCGAAAATTCTCCTGCCCGAAACGGAAAATGTCATTGAAGTGGCCGAAATCAGCTCAGCGGATATGGGATCTAATGCACTTGACGCTATTTCCAACGGGACCACACAAGGGGTAAAATTAGCGGTAAATGTAGGAGCTATGCTCTTGGTTTTTACCGCCATCGTTTATGGTGCCAATTACATTTTTGTTGAAGGCGTGGGTTCGTGGACAGGCCTCAATGCCTGGGCAGCGGAAGTCACCAACGGTCGCTATGACTCATTCTCCCTCCAATTTAT
>JAQWJX010000031.1:0-4748 GCA_029248145.1 Schleiferiaceae bacterium
AAAAGGATCACTACTACGAAAACGACTACCGATGAAAAAATTACTGTGCTAGATAAAAACATAGCTACCTCTAATTATAATTTAATACCCATGAAGCTCATAAATGCAATCCCCATCAATCCAGTGATGATGAAGGTGATCCCTAGACCACGCAAAGGAGCTGGAACATTCGAATAGCGGATTTTTTCGCGGATTGCAGCAATAGCTACAATAGCAAGGAACCAACCCACACCTGAACCAAGGCCGTAAACAGTGGCCTCTGCAATGGTTCCAAATGCGCGTTCCTGCATAAATAATGAACCTCCAAGAATAGAACAATTCACTGCTATAAGCGGCAAGAAGATACCCAATGCACTGTAAAGTGCTGGAGCAAATTTCTCAACGATCATTTCAATCAATTGAACCATAGAAGCGATTACCGCGATAAACATAATGAATGAAAGGAAGCTTAGGTCTACTTCTTCAAATCCTGCACCCAACCATTTACCTAAAGCGCCTGGTTGTAGTACATAGTTTTCTAATAACCAGTTTACCGGCAAGGTGATGACCAGTACAAAAGTTACAGCAATGCCAAGACCGACAGCGGTCTTAACAGTTTTAGAAACTGCCAAATACGAACACATACCTAAGAAATAGGCGAAGATCATGTTCTCGATAAAAATCGATTTGACAAATAAGTTGATTAGTTCTTGTCCCATGTCGGCTTAGTTTTCTTCGATGAGTTTAGTGTTCTTAGCACGTTGTGCCCAGATGATCATTCCTACAACAATCAATGCCATTGGAGGGAATAAAAAGAATCCGTTATTGGCGTAGAATCCTGTACCCTTATCCATGTCGATGTACCAACTCAGCGGGATGATCTGTGCTCCCATAAGCTGTCCTGAACCCAAAAGTTCACGTACAAACGCTACAGCAATAAGAATGACACCATATCCAATAGAGTTTCCAATTCCGTCTAGGAATGCTTTCCACGGTCCATTTCCAAGAGCAAAAGCTTCAAAGCGACCCATGATGATACAGTTCGTGATGATCAAACCAACAAATACGGAAAGCTGCTTACTTACGTCATAAGCAAAGGCTTTTAAAAATTGGTCCACGAGAATTACCAATGAGGCAACAACAACGAGCTGAACGATAATACGGATACGGTTCGGGATTAGGTTACGAATCAATGAGATGATAACGTTACCTACCGAAAGAACAAACATCACCGATAGCGACATTACAATAGCCGGTTCTAATTTAACCGTGATCGCCAATGCAGAACAAATTCCCAAAACCTGGACGGTAATAGGGTTATTGTCATTGAATGGATCTTTTAATAGCTGTTGATTCTTCTTTGAGAACAACGACTCTTTAGTTTTTACTTCCGTACTCATGACTTAGATGTTTTTGAAGTATTCTGCATACGGTGCAAGACAATCTGCAAGCATATCGTTCACACCGTTTGATGTGATCGTGCCTCCAGAAATTCCATCCACCATGTAATCGCCTGCTGAGGTTCCTTGTTTCACCACCGAGATGGATTGGAACAAACCTGCTTCAGAGATTTTTTTACCTGGGAACTGGTCAGTAAACATCGGCGTAGTGATTTCTGCTCCCAATCCTGGGGTTTCACTCTTGTGGCCAAAATTGGCGCCGACAACTGTATTTCCATCCGACTCCAAACTCACGAAGCCCCAAACTGGACCCCAGAGCCCTTTGCCGCGCAAAGGAATGATGTAGTAGTTTTCTCCGCCTTTATTTGCGACATACATTGGAACTTCACGATCCATATTCTCTGCTTTGATCGCACCAGCCATATCTACATTGAAACCAATTTCGCGATCCGTGCTAACGACTTCACCGCCTCTAATGGTTAAAACTTCTTTAATGACTTCGTCATAATTGGCTTGCGCCTCGCTACGATCCACTTTAACGCCAACAGAGGCTAAAATGCTTTGCATTTTTTCCTGTTTAACGTTGTTTTCTTGTTTTGATTTAAGCCCTAAAGAGGCACCAGCTAATAAAACGGCTACCAAGACTACCATAACGGTAGCGAAGGTATACGTATATGCATTGCTATTAACGTTCATATTCTAGGTATTAGGCGTTTGCTAAACGTTTCGCGCGACGCTTTACGTTCGCTTCAACTACGTAATGATCAATCAATGGAGCCATAACATTCATGAATAGAATGGCCAACATGATACCTTCTGGATAAGCAGGGTTGAAAACACGAATCATAATTCCAAAAAATCCTGCAAGAAATCCGTAAATCAATTTGCCCGTTGCTGTTTGTGATGCGCTTACAGGGTCAGTGGCCATAAAGACCATACCGAACATGAATCCGCCTATCATCAATTGGTGCAAAGGATTTAATCCCATGAACTCATTAACAGCGAAAGCATTAAATATTGCAGCCATTACAAACCCTCCGATAAAGAAGCTTAACATGATGCGCCAAGATCCCACTCCTTTGAATACAAGGAATAACCCTCCTAATAGAATCAATGCAGCGGAAGTCTCTCCGATCGAACCAGGTATCAACCCTAGGAAGGCATTCGCTAACGAATAGGTGCCTTCAGGACCAAACTGTGCCATTACTGTTTCTGTGGCTGGATTTCCCATGCCTTGACCTACAGTTGTTGCGAGATCTCCTAGTGCGGTTGCGCCAGAATAACCATCGACCAATTGACTGCCTTCAGCCGAAGTAGTATTGATCCATACTTTATCTCCAGACATCCAAGTCGGATACGCAAAGAATGCAAAAGCACGCGCAGTTAAAGCTGGATTCAGTAGATTCATTCCTGTGCCACCAAAAACTTCTTTACCAATCAACACGGCGAAAATGGTGCTGACTGCAACCATCCATAGCGGGATATCTACAGGCATAATCATAGGAATGAGCAGACCCGAAACCAAGAAACCTTCGTTTACAGGGTGATTGCGTTTCCACGAGAAATAAATCTCTACACCTAAACCAGCAGCGTAGGTTACAATGATTAAGGGCAATAATTTCATTGCGCCGAAAATCATGTTGTCTAGCAACGTACTTTCTTCACCGAAAGCGCCGAAGTGCAAGCGGCCTATGTTCCACATACCAAAGAGCAGTGCCGGCACCATGGCAAAAATCACCGTAATCATGGTGCGTTTAAGATCTATGGCGTCACGTACGTGTGCACCTGAGTGCGCTGTGTGGTCTGGAACAAATGCCATCGTTTCAATTGCGTTATGCAATGGATAGAGGATGTTTCTTTTGCCATCTTTTTCAACAAGCGGTCTAGTCTGGTCGAATATGTTTTGTACAAACTTCATAATCTGGCTATTAAATCATTTCTTTTCTAAGGTCATTCAATCCGTTACGAACGATTTCCTGCAGCGGTAATTTTGACGTACAAGCTACCTCCGCTAAAGCGAAATCTTCAGGGACAACTTCGTAGATGCCTAATTGTTCCATTTTTTCGATATCACCGATCAAAATACTACGGAGCAATTGTTGCGGAAAAATGTCCATCGGGATGAATTTCTCATATTCCCCAGTAACCACAAACGCGCGCTCTTCGCCGTGCATGTTGGTATCCAGGTCGTATTCGCGGTTCGGGAACAACCAGCTCCAGAATGCGCGATTTGTTGAAAATTTACCAAAACCAGGCAAAACCCATCCAAAGAATTCAGTTGTATTGCCTTCTGGTATTGCAGTTAACTGCGATTGACCGAAACTAAGGAAACCGTCATTTTCAATTTTTGATCCAGTGAGTACGTCACCCGCAATTACACGCGTATTGTCTGTATTCACATTTGCAGATAAAAACTGTGCTAGCGAAACGCCCTGCAGCGCAGTAGCATAACCGGCATTCATTACTTTCGATCCAGCGACCGTAACACGGTATTCTGGACGGTACTCACCAGTTTCAAAAGCTGCACCAATAGTAGGAAGGTCTATGGCATTAACGGTCCAAACAATTTCACCCTTATTTAAAGGTGCTGCTTGAGCAATCTGCGTTCCTACAAGCCCTTTCGGATGCTTTCCTGAAAACGTAATGTGTGTAGCATCAAGTGATTGCAGCGCCTCGATAGGGGCATGATCAGCATCATGACTAACGTACACCGTACCCTCTGTCATTAGCTTCAGTGCTTTCAACGCTGTTGCTATTGTTTTTTCTTTGCCTTCGAGTTGGTACGCTAAATCTCCTGCAAGAGGACCACTTTGAATTCCGTTAACGAAAATTGCACGCGGTTTTTCCGACATGCTTGCAGCCACTCCATAAGGACGTGAAGTGATGAATGCGCCGACACCCGTTGCACCAAAATGTGCTTCAGCATCTCCACGAGTTGCTCCAGAAAAACTGAAAGCACCATGATCTGCATAGGTGACGTCCGAATCGGCTAAAATTAAAACGGCGAGAATTTTACGCTTTGCACCGCGCTTTACCTCAGCCACTTCACCAGAGACGGGAGAACAAATTTTCACTTCAGGTCGATCTTTATCAAAGAATAAAGTATCGCCTGCTTTTACTTGCGTTCCTGCTTTTACAGCCAACTTCGGGGTAATTCCAGGAAAATCTAGGGGTGTCACAGCGTAAGTAGATGCCGTAATGCGGCCCAAATCTGTTTTGGGAGCGCTTCCGACTAACTTAATATCATGACCCTTGCGAATCTTAAAGGTTTGAGACATCGTACTATAAGATGATTTTGGGTTGCAAAATTAGGATACGTGTTTCATTTAGCCTTAAGAATTCGAGACTAATTGTACCTTAGACACCAAT
>JAQWJX010000041.1:0-1710 GCA_029248145.1 Schleiferiaceae bacterium
CTGGAGCTGATGGCTACTGGCATTCGATTGCATTAAAGGGCACACCGACCCTTAGTCCTGCATTTGTCTAGGGTATATTCTCTTTTTCATGGGTATATTGTGCGGAAGTCTAAACACACTTTACGCATGCCGAATACTGCCTACACCACCTTCTGCCGCCTTCTTTTCATTGGGTGCCTCGCTTCAACAGTCGGTTGTACCCAGCAACAAGAAAACAGTCATCAAACGGATGAAAATGTATGGAGCATCGATTTCTTTGATGATTTCGATCATTTTAACGCCGAAAATTGGCAGGATCAGCGCATCTGGGTCAATAATGAAACCCATGCCTATGTTCCTGACGGGTTATACAATACAAGAGAGGTAAGTGACGGTTCATTAAAAATACGCGTGGTCAAGCTTGATGCTCCGATAAGCAGTGATACCTATGATAAATTCGGAAATCCTCATCCGCCAACAGTTTACGTTGCCGGTCGAATCTGCTCAAAAAATCGCAAAGAATTTATACAAGGAAAATGGACTGCACGACTTAAACTGCACACGAGCGGTGAACCCAGTCAATTTCCAGCCTGGTGGATTCTCGGTGCGCAGAACAATGAAAGTCCTGTTCAAGAAGAAAATGAAAATGTATGTTGGCCCTTATATGGCTCTGGCGAAATTGACATTTTCGAACACCACGGCGATTATACCGCTACAGAATTCACCTCCGGTGCGATAGTGAGTTTAGACTCATGTGATAAAGGCGATTGGTGGAGTGCACGAAAAAACACTGAAACGACACTAACGGAGTACCATGAATATAGCGTCGAATGGGAAGACGATGACCTCGTCTATCGTTTAGATGGCAATGAAATTTATAGAAATATCGGTATGGGCGCAACCTATTCTGAGCCCATGTTCGCTATACTAAATTATGCTAAAATCACTGATTCAGATATGACCACGCCCTGGATAATGGAGGTCGATTGGGTCAAGCACGAAAAACGAAACTAATACAGACGTAGTTATGAATCAAGCAGGATACACTACACGTATAGCACTAACAGTTGCACTTGGCGGATTTCTTATGGGATTCGATGCATCGGTCATATCAGGAGTCAATAAATTCATTCAAATAGATTTTAATCTGACCGACCTTCAGCTCGGTTTTTCTGTCAGTTCTTTAACCATTGTTGCTGCTTTAGCAATGATAATTTCTGGTCCCTTGAGCGATAAGCTGGGTCGAAAACTAGTACTGAAATTCTGTGCGTTAATCTTCACTGTAAGTGCTGTCGGATCTGCCTTCGCCCCGGGCTTTACCTCCTTCTTACTCTTTCGTATGCTCGGTGGTTTAGGCGTTGGAGCCTCCCTGATTGTTGCACCAATGTATATCGCTGAAATAGCTCCTGCTAGCAAGCGCGGCCGACTGGTATCCTTTAACCAGTTAAACATCGTACTGGGAATTACCATCGCATTTTTCACAAATTATTACATCTTATCGTTGGCCGATTCCACATCGAGCTGGGTATCCACCTATGGTCTAGTCGCACACAACTGGCGCTGGATGTTAGGCATTGAAGCGCTTCCTGCAATCGTTTACTTTTTAGCGTTGTTTAGTGTCCCAAACAGTCCAAGATGGCTGATGAGTAAGGGCGATGAGTCGAAAGCCACTGCGGTTTTACATAAGTTCATTTCCATTGAGGAAACTTCAGATGAAATTTCGGCTATTCA
>JAQWJX010000042.1:0-2280 GCA_029248145.1 Schleiferiaceae bacterium
AGTAATCTAGATGCGGAAGGAGTCCAATTTTATACTGAATTGATCCGTTCATTCGCGCTTTCAAAAACCATCATCGTCGGCAGTAATTACCAAAAGGACGAATACTCCTATTGTACTGATGAGCTCCTTTTAGAGAAACATTACTAAACCTTAGCGCCACCAATTTGCGCTATATTTACCCAAAATAAAATAACCATGGCAAGTACTTCAGATATTAAAAATGGCATGTGCATCAACTTCAACGGCCAGCCGTACCAAATCATAGAATTCCTTCACGTTAAACCAGGTAAGGGCGCTGCATTTGTGCGCACTAAAATTAAAAACCTTGAAACGGGAAGAGTTCTAGACAACACATTCCCAGCCGGAGCCAAGATTGAGACTATTGATGTAGAAAACTGTCAATACCAATTCCTTTACAATGACGGCTCTGATTACCACTTTATGAATACTGAAAATTACGAGCAACTTACTTTTGCGAAGGGCCTCATCAACGCACCAGATTTCTTAGTAGACGGGATGATGTGTTACGTGCTCTTCCATGCAAGTGAAGATAGAGCCATGGCTGTTGAACTACCACGTACAGTAAATCTGAAAGTCACTTACTCTGAGCCAACCGTTAAGGGCAACACCTCTTCTAACGCTATGAAAACTGTAACTGTTGAAGGTGGAGCACAGGTAGCGGTACCTCTTTTTATTAAAACGGACGAAGAAATCGTTATCAATACGGAGGACGGAACCTATAAGGAGCGTGCTAAGTAATTAACGTCTAAAGAGCTCTTGTTAGAACCTGATGATTTTATAAGTCCTACTGAGAAAAACATCTAAATTTTTCACAATAGTATAAACGAAAAGCCACCGCCCGCGGTGGCTTTTTATTTGGTAATAGTTTCTATTACAGTGTATGCCACAATAAATAAGAAGAAAATCCACATAGCAATAGCCACTCTCCCCCAAGGGATAGATTTTCCCTGTTCTAATACATCTACTATTCGATCTTCGAGTTCACCTAAACCAAGCGCTTCTTGCGACTGCTTAGGCGTAAAGTCGTATTCTAATACTTCTGGCGAAAGGAAATAACACTGTCCTGTCTCATCATATTCCAACCAATCCTCTTTCAACACTACACTGTGCTCCTTTTCAAATGATTCCAACTCTAAACGAGTTATGGCTCGGTCATTAAAGACGCGCTGCAACTTTATAAGGATATCGTTATTCATGGAGCAAATATAATCCCAACAGAACGATACAGGTAGCTATTTGGTTTAGTAAAAAGACGTAAGAATAGACCTAAAACTTAAAGCAAAAAAAAACCCGCGCCATCCGGCGCGGGTTTCTCAAATTACTTTTTCAAATATGGCTTACATATCCCAGAACACCTTTGCAAAGGTATCATCGCCGCCAAATTTCGCTTTCGCTGCATCGACATTTGTAAGGTTTAATGAAATCTCATCTAAAGGATAAGAGTAACGATTCGGTGTTACAGTCTGAGCCAGGTCAGCAACATTCATAGTTAAGTCGTATTGACGCACTGTGTTGTATGCTTCACTAGCATTGCTGTACATAGCAATCCATTTCTCTGTACCAATTTGAGCAGCTGCAGTTGATGCATCGAATGCAACACCCGCTTGAGCAAGGTAGCCTGAGGCATCTACACCAGCACCTAACCACTCTTCCATAGAAGCAGTGATACCAGCATTGTAGTGCGTTGCAGCATCACCTGCGCCAGCCCATCCTGCAACTGCAGCGTGAGCCATTAAGAACTCAACTTCAACATAGTTGATAGCAGCATGAGACCACGTTGGGTCCTCTAAAGCTGAACCTGGCTGAGAGAATTGGTAGTAATCTGACTGAAGACCGTGAGGTGCAGCAGTTACATTACCAACGCTATCAAGATTCTTGAAGAATGCTGCACGACGTGGATCGTTATTCGTATTCATTACATCACCTAATGTATTAGAGGCAATGTAATCCGTACGTCCGCTTTGTACTAACGTTTCCCACATTGGATTCGTGTGAGGTGGAGCTGACGAATAGAACAAGCGCATGTCATCCGCAGATGAAGCGAATACACCACCAGCTATTGCCTTCTCACCATACATTTGAGCATTGGTTGGATCAGCATCGATCATACGAATTGCTAAACGAAGCATAAGAGAATGAGCAGCCATTTTCCAAGATGCAGCATCTCCACCGTAAATGATGTCCGAACTACCGAAAGCAGAAGTACCGCTTAAGTTCATTGCTGCAGCATCTAAACGAGCTAAAAGATCACTGTAAATT
>JAQWJX010000069.1:0-2475 GCA_029248145.1 Schleiferiaceae bacterium
CCCGAGGATGGGATCTGCTTGTATTACTTTCATAATATGTTCGGGAGCTACAAAAGCGCCTAGAGGCAAACCGCCGCCGTAGGCTTTCGCCAAACATATGATATCCGGACAGAAGCCATAGTCAAGGTGCGCAAACCATGGCCCAGTTCTTCCCATGCCGGTTTGAATCTCATCTAGAATCATCAAGGCACCGACTTGTCTACAACGGGCACGCACAGCTTTAATCCATGAGGCATCTGCTGGAATATATCCACTACCTGCCTGAATACATTCAATCACAACGCCTGCAGTCTTTGAGGTAATCTGCTCGAGTACGGCGAAATCATTAAAATCAGCCTGCATGGTATCTGGCAGTAGCGGGTAATACCCACCTTTATATTTATCAGATCCTTGGATGCTTAACGAGCCGTGTGTAGATCCGTGGTAGCTGTTTTTAAAACTGATGAACTGGCTTCGACCGGTATATTTCTTGGCAATCTTCAAGGAGGCTTCAATGGCCTCAGTACCACTATTCACGAAGTAAACACGGTCCATACACGGATGGAGCTTCTCTAAAGTTTTCTGGGCTAATTTTGCCTGCGGCCCAATAGCAAATTCACCATAGACCATCACGTGCATGTGCTTTTTCACCTGCTCGAGAACAGACGCCACGACTTTGGGATGACCGTGTCCGAGGTTGGCTACAGAAATCCCTGAGATAAAATCAAGGTACGCCTTGCCTTCAGGGTCGTACAAATAATTGCCTTCTGCACGGTCAATAACTAGCGCGCTGGGAGCGCCAACTACTTGAGCAACATGTTCTAAAAACAAAGATTTGATATTGGCCATAGACCGTCAAAAATACAGGTTTTCCCGAAAGCATAGGTGAAGTTACTCACGTAAAAAACGCTCATCCAGGTCATGTTTTATGTACGGTATTTACCGTACACCATATTTCAATGTGGCTCTTCATTATTACACAAAAAAAACCACACCTTGGGGTGGTTTGTAGGTATTCCTTATCGCATGGGGCGTCAGCCTTCAGCTCCGGGACGTCTCTCCCTATCTCTTGGACGATCCTTGCCTTTCATGCGTTCCATCATTCTACGACCAAACTCTTTTTCAGCCTTCATGAGTTGAAGCATTTTCTTTGCTCCTAAAATATCAATAAAATCATCGAGGTAAGACTTACGAAGTTCTTCGATAGCAATATGAATATCGGACATCTTATAAATCATCGTTTCTAATTCCTTTTCACTTATTTCTTCATCCTTTTTCAAGCTCATGAAATTTGCCCGTTGCTCTTCGCGCAATTCGTGTTCTTTAGATTGAAGCTCGTTATATACTGGCCAGAAAGCTTGGCTTTCAGCTACAGTGAGTTCAAGTTCCTCAGTGATGTAGGCCACTTTGATCGCCTCAATTTTTTCTTTCTTTTTTTCAAGCTCTGCACGATCGCCCATCTTAGGCTGTGCCATGACCGCTGCTGCTGAGAGCAAAAGGCCAAAAATTAATGTCTTTTTCATAATTCTAAGTATTTGTAATTTGAATTGTAATAATCGTAATACACATCTGCATCAAGCGCCACTTCAGCGAAGTCGAGCGAATCGGGCTCCACAAAGGAGTACATATCCTCTGGCCGAACATAGCCTAGGCTGTACATTTCTGCCAACAACTCTTCGGTTACGTCACTGTCGTTGGTTGAAGTGTTTGGCCAAAAAAGAATGCCTAAAGCTATAGTGGCTGCGGCAGTCATGGACCATCTAACAACTCGCATATAGCGCGACATCGTTGCAACAACAAGGCTCGCGGTTCGGTCCAAGAGATGCTGCTCCGGAATGCGGTGAAGCTTTGCTTTGAGCTCGTTTAACTGAGCATCGCTTGCTTTATATGTTCGTTGTTTATCCATCCGTATGTTAGAGTTCTAGTAATTAAGGAAGGTTTAATTGGCCGATTAATTTTTCTTCCATCTTGTTTTTAGCATGGTGGTAATTTGCCTTAAGTGCACCGACGGAGGTACCCGTGAGTTCGGCAATGTGCCTAAAGCTCAAATCTTGGTAATATCGCAATTCAAAAACCAACTGCTGTTTTTCCGGGAGGCTAATGAGAACTTCTTGGACCTTGGAATTAATCTCATCACCGTCCCATTTTAGCTCGGATGAGCTCTGTGCGGCATAGGCACTCTCTAAATCGGCACTGAGGTGTCGCTTTTCCTTTTTCAGCTCGTTCAGAGCAGCATTGCGAACAATGGTGTAGCACCAGGTAAATGGATGGCTGCCTCCCTTAAACTTGTGGAGGTTTTTCCAAATATTGATCATTCCTTCTTGCAGAGCGTCCTGGGCCAAAGATTCGCTCTTGAGGATGCCTATAGCACAATAGAGGAGACGCTCGCTGTACTGCTCAACGATCTCAAAAAAAGAAGCCTCCCACTGCTCTTGCAATAGGAGGCTCTTGATATTCTTGGTTTCCTCCATTGTTCTTTAGATGAATGGAAGATAC
>JAQWJX010000108.1:0-18651 GCA_029248145.1 Schleiferiaceae bacterium
GAATTACTAGTTCAATTGAACGAAGAATTTGGTCAAACGGTCGTCGTTGTTACCCATAATGATCAGCTCGCTGCCCTGGGTAAGAAACAATGGGTCATGACCGACGGACTGCTTAAAGCTTAATTACTTCAAATTTATGAAGAAGCTATCGCGCGAAGACTTGGCTCAATTTTTAATCGAAAAGGCCGATCAATACGCAAGATTCAGCTTCGTGCAGGACGATCCCATTCAAATCCCTCATTCCTTCTCCTCCGCAGAGGATATTGAGATTAGCGGTCTTATAGCCGCTACGCTTTCTTGGGGGAATCGAAAAACTATCATAGCGAAGAGCAATGACTTGATGGACCGCATGGACCGTTCACCGGCTGAATTTATTCGTGGTGCCAGCGAGTCAGATCTGGAAACTTTTAATGGATTCGTGCACCGTACGTTCCAATCCGAAGACATCAAAGGACTCGCTCGTAGCCTCAGGATACTCTATCAAGAGCACAATAGTTTAGGAGACTTTTTCAAAATGCATGTTCGCGAAGGAGATTCGCATTTGGGCCACAGTTTTCAAAAATTCAAAGAGTATTTGTTAGACAATGGACTCCCCTTACGCGCAGGCAAACATTTTGGCGACCCTAGTAAGGGCAGCGCATGTAAGCGATTAATCATGTTCACTCGTTGGATGGTTCGAACGAATACAGAGGGTATCGATTTTGGGCTATGGGACATTGACCCGGCGCTATTATCCTTGCCGTTAGACGTGCATAGTGGCCGTGTAGCGAGGAGTTTAGGTCTTTTAAAAAGGAAACAAAACGACTGGAAAGCCGTAGAAGAGTTGGACGAATCTATTCGAAATATTGAACCCCTTGATCCTGCGCGTTTAGATTATGCACTTTTCGGCCTGGGTGTTTACGAAGGCTGGAAATAGATTAAAGTGCCATAAGGCCCTCAATTTTTGTAGCCTTTTTGTAACGATCGATAATACTATCAACATCGAGCATCATTTCCTTCGCACTTATCGAAACAAATTTACCAGTCTTCGAAGGGCGTAATTCTATTTGCGCCACTTTAGCATCAAACAGGGCTTCAACCTCTGCGACTTTTTGATTATCCGCGGGAACAATGAACTTAAATAGAAATACAGCTGGCCAATCGCGATCTTCAAGCTGCGTTCGTAATCCTTCGTAGGTGTCTTTACTCATGATACACTCGGGTTAGAGGGACAAAAGTACGTCATCTTCTAGAGACCTCGAGCGTAAAAAGTCGCTAGATGCGGTGAGGTCAGGATGCAAATAGCGGTCTTCCTCAATCACCGGAACCACCTCCCGGAAAGACGTCACATAGCTTTGCATAGTAGGGCTAATATCTGCTTTACGAAGGTGCAGTGCTTGGGATGCATTGAGCAGCTCAATACCCAAAATTTGATACAGATTGTCCACCACTTTGACTAATTTCGTGGCTGCATTCGCCCCCATGCTTACATGGTCCTCCTGCCCGTTTGAACTCTCAATACTATCTGCAGAAGCCGGCGTACAATATTGCTTGTTCTGGCTTACAATCCCTGCCGCGGTATACTGTGCTATCATCAGACCACTGTTCAAACCTGGATTTGGTGTTAGAAAAGGTGGTAAACCTCTCCTACCCGAAATTAGCTGATAGGTTCGGCGTTCAGAAATAGAGCCTAATTCGTGTAAGGCTAATGCCATATAATCCAGAACCAAAGCAAGAGGCTGACCATGAAAATTCCCTGCACTTACCACAGCATCCTCATCTTCTAAGACTACCGGGTTATCCGTAGCAGAATTGACCTCCGTTTCGATCACTTCCATCGCATGCCATAAGGCGTTTTTACTAGCTCCGTGTACCTGCGGCATGCAACGAAAACTATACGGATCTTGCACGTGAACTTTCTCTTCGTGCATGATGGGCGTCTCATTCAACCATTCAAATAAGCGCTTGGCAGTAAGAATCTGACCTCTTTGAGGGCGAGTCGCATGGACACCCTGTGAAAAAGCCTCTATTCTACCGTCGTGCGCTGCTGTTGAAAGGGCACCTATAAAGTCTGAAAAATAATCTAATCTGCGTGCATGAAGCGTGGCATAGATGCCATGCGCAGACATGAACTGGGTGCCGTTTAAGAGCGCTAATCCCTCTTTTGACGCCAAAGTGTTAGTGGTCCACGCTTTAGCACCTAATTCGTTTAACACCGTTTGAGTTTCTAAAATTTCACCATTAAACCACAGACTTCCTTCGCCCAATAAGGGAAGACTCATATGTGCTAGCGGGGCTAAATCACCACTAGCACCAAGTGAACCTTGCGCATAAATGACCGGCAGGGCTCCACTATTGTACATTTGAACTAGACTTTCACATACCTCAAGCCGAACGCCACTAACGCCCACTGCAAAACTCTTTAATTTCAAAGCGATGATTAATCGGACTATAGCCTGTTCTATAGGATCGCCTGTACCACAAGCATGCGACCGCACAAGGTTTGTTTGCAACCTACCCAAATCCTCAGTACCCACTTCAATGGAACACAGACTACCAAAGCCGGTATTCACTCCATAGATAGGCGCAATACTGCGCTCTGATTTTTCCTCGAGAAATTTTCTTGATGCCACAATGTTCTTTCGAGCAGTTTCAGATAAGGCGATTACTACTGAACCGTCCGCAATGGACTGATAGTCAACATAAGATAATGGTGTAGTTCCTATTTCTAGTCGTTTCATGAGCTGTGATTAAGGAACCACAAAATACGCCACAACGTCTTTAATACCGCACAACTGCGAACCTTGATGCGAAAATTGGGTTTAGAATCTTAGAAGAAGTAACTATGAAACACTACGTAATCGTTGGCGGTAGCAAAGGTATCGGCAAAGCCACGGCAGAACTACTAGCCGCAGAAGGACACCAAATCACTGTATTTAGCAGAACGCCTTATGAAGGACATGCGCATACTATTGAGTGGGAAGAGTTTGATGTACTGACCGACTCATGGGACGAGATCATGCCAGAAAATATTGATGGTCTCATGTACAGTGTTGGATCCATCAACCTAAAACCCTTTCGAGGTTTAAAACCAGAAGTCTTCGAAGCAGATTTTCAACTTCAAGTGATGGGTGCCATCAAAGCTTTACAGGCAGCTCAAAAGAACTTTAAAAAAGACAGCATAGCCTCATGTGTTCTGTTCTCTACGGTTGCTGTGCAGCGCGGAATGCCGTTTCACGCCACAGTAAGTACCTCTAAAGGCGCAATTGAGGGACTCACACGCGCCATTGCCTCAGAGTGGGCGCCGAAGGCGCGCATCAACTGCATTGCACCAAGCCTTACCGATACACCCCTTGCCGCAAAACTACTCAGCACAGCGGAGAAAAAGGAGGCCATTGGTGCGAATAACCCAATGAAGCGCGTAGGTGAAGTAGGCGATATCGCTGAAATGGCAGCATTCTTATTGAGCGACAAAAGCAGTTGGATGACGGGTCAAATTGTTCATATCGACGGCGGACAGAGCGTTCTTTAAGGATGTGGAAGGAATCGTTTACAGCCTCAGCATTAGACGGTCTTCAGCGAAAAGAACGTACCGGATTAATTAACGCCATTTCTGGCGTTCGAACCGCTTTTTTAGCCATATCTGGAACACAGGGTGATTGGAATGCTGGAGTCTTTACGAATGTTACGCATGTAGGCGCAAACCCGGCATGCATGAGTATTTTGTTCCGTCCAGATAATGGCAATAGACATTCCTTCACGAATTATAAAACGTACAAACGTATCACCCTTGTGGCGCTCCCGGAGACAGAGATGCAACGGCTGCACGATAGCAGTGCTTCTTATGATGCAGGCACTTTTGAATGGATACATTTGGGCGGACACTGTGAAACTTTGGAGGGATGGACGCACCCCATTCCAACTGCTGCACTTTGGGCTGTAGAATTGGAATTTGACGAAAGTTTTAAGTTAAAAAACGATTGTATATATACGGTAGGCCAAGTTCAACAAGTGGGATTAGGTAAGGCACTGGTTCGAAAAGACGCTACAATACATTTCGATACACCTCCTTTATTAGCCCTAGGCCTCCAACATTATTTTATACCCGAATCGGTAGCCCACCTCCCCTTTCCTGAAGTAAAACCATCAAAAAATGGCGACTAAACAATCCATTCATATTGTTTGGTTTAAACGCGATTTCAGATGGCACGACCACGCCCCTATTCGAAGCGCATTAGCAGCAGGAGAACGGGTACTTTTTATAGCGCTTTACGAACCTTCGTTGTGGAGCGATAAACCTTACGATCTACGCCATGAACGATTTGTTTGGGATTCCATTAAAGACCTGAATGAAGTTGCGGGTAAAGAAGTCGTTTATTTTTTAAATATAGAGGCATTAGATTTCTTTAAATACTGTCTGTCTACCTTCAACGTGATAGCCGTTTACAGTCACCGAGAAACAGGTATAGACAAGACTTTTAAACGAGATAAGGCAGTTAGACGTCTTTTAAAAAGCTTCGATACTTCGTGGCATGAATGGGATTATGGAGGCGTAAAAAGAGGACTGAAGCACCGTAAAAACTGGCTTAAAGATTGGTACGAATATGTAGATGTTGCACCGCTACAGACTGACTTAAATGCAGTTCGCGAGCAAGCGCAGCCCAATATTTTTGAGCTATGGCAACATACTAATGACTACAAACCCCATCCCTATTTTCAAAAGGGCGGCACTTCACGAGCGGAACGCGTTTTGTATTCATTCCTTACCGAACGTATTAAAGGCTATGCCCAAAGTATTTCAAAACCCTTAGCCAGTAGAAAAGGATGCAGCCGCATTTCGCCCCATTTAGCTTGGGGGAATCTTAGTATTCGCCAAGTATGGCATATGGCAGAGGTAGTTGAGCTCGCTGGCAGCAAGCGAAATCAACGCGCATTTGTCGATCGCTTGCGTTGGCAAGCGCATTTTATACAAAAATTTGAAAGCGCATGTAGCTACGAATTCCGCCCCATCAATAGCGCCTATGCTGCTATAGATGATTCAAAGGTCTGGGATGAGAAGAAATTTGAGGCGTGGAAAAACGGTACCACTGGTGTACCATTAGTCGACGCGTGTATGCGTTGTGTAGCTGCGACAGGCTATCTCAATTTCAGGATGCGCGCGATGGTTGTGAGCTTTTATAGTCAATACCTCTGGTTGCCTTGGGAAGCTGGAGCCCGTTACCTGGCAAGTACATTTACAGATTTTGAACCTGGAATCCACTATACCCAATTTCAGATGCAAAGCGGCTACACCGGGATAAATACCATTCGTATTTACAACCCTATCAAGCAAAGCTATGACCAGGACCCAAAAGGCGAATTCATCAAGCAATGGCTGCCCGAACTAAAAGCCTTACCACTACCGCATTTACACGAGCCTTGGGAGATACCACCCATGATATGGGAGATGGAGCAATGGGATACTGGAGACTACCCAAAGACCCCAATCGTCGATCTTACACGCGCCAGAAAATACGCAAGCGATCAACTCTATAGCATCAAAAAGACCAAAGCTTCGAAACAAGAGGCACAACTCATCTTAGAGAAACTGGTCAATCCGAACACAAGAAGGCCTTAAGCTTCTTCGACTAATCGGAACCCTTCTCCGTGAACGTTATCTATTCTAATACGTTCGTCTACTTTTAAATATTTACGAAGTTTAGCAACATAAACATCCATAGAACGTCCTGTAAAGTAGTTGTCCTCGCGCCAAATCTTTAATAATGCTTTGCTACGAGGCATCAATTGGTTCTTGTGTTGAATAAGCATTTTTAAAAGGTCACTTTCTTTAGGACTCAATCTGATCAATTCCCCTTCGCGACTTAACTGACGAATCTTTGGCTCCAAAATGAAACTTCCTATACTGAAAGTGTCGGGCTCTTCGTCCATTTCAGCTACTTTTCGACCGATAATGGCTTGTATTTTGTAGAGTAAAACATCCGTATCGAAGGGCTTCACCAAATAATCATCAGCACCTGCACTATATCCAGCGATGATGTCTTCCTTTTGTCCTTTTGCTGTCAAAAAGATCAGTGGCTGACCGTTATCGATTTCTTTTACCTCAGTCGCTAAAGTCAAGCCATCCTTCTTCGGCATCATGATGTCGAAAATACAAAGTTCATATGTGCCCTGCTTGTATGCACGTAAGCCCTGAACACCGTCGCGTTCAAGTGTGACCTCGTAATCGTTAAAATCCAGTGTGTCTTTGAGCATGTTGCCAAAGTTTACATCGTCTTCCACTAATAAGATTCGCTGCTTTTCCATAATTATACTGTTTTTGACAATACTATCGTAAAGGTGGTTCCAGCGTTAGGAGCACTATCTACTTGAATAGTTCCACCGTGTTTTTCTATTATATCTTTAACGAAAGAAAGACCTAAACCGTGTCCTTTCACATCATGAATGTTTCCTTTCGTTGCACGATAAAACCGATCAAAAACTTGTCGCTTAGTATCTTCATCCATTCCTATACCTCGGTCTTTGACCATAATTTTATGTTCATCTAAACCTTGACCCAATTTAATGCTGATTTCAGGCGCATCAATACTGTACTTTATGGCGTTATCAATGAGGTTGGTTAATGCGCTTTTAAATTGAATCAAATCTCCTTCCATTTCGTAATCGCCTGCCTCGCAGCTTAAATCGATCCACCCCTGTCGCTGTTCCGCCGTGAGCTTAAAATGGTCGACAGCTTCACGCAAACAGGCTTCTAAATTCATAGGAGCTAAGGTTAAGGTCAATTCCTCTTTATCCATCATGGACATCTGTAACACGCTCTCCATCTGAGCATTCATTCGCTTATTCTCACTCTTTATAATGCCCAGATACTGCTGCATTTGCTCGGAATTCATTTTCTCACCATTACGCAACAAAGCATCTACTGCTAAACTGATGGTCGCTAGCGGGGTTTTGAATTCATGCGACATATTACTTATGAAATCGCTCTTGACTGCAGCTAAGCGCTTTTGTTTGCGCCCATGACGCTGCACACTAAAAAAAGCGAATAAAATGGCCGTTGAGAAAAGTAAGGTTACAAAAAGATTGAGATAAACGCGCGATGCTAAATAGAACTTACCTGAAGGGAAATACATCAGTAACTGTCGTGTAGGGCCAAAAAAGCTCTCGGCCAAAACAAAGTTGTAAGCAACTTTATCCGTGGTAAAAGCATCGCTGAGTAAACTGTTTAAATACCCATTCTCAACGATGGCCCATTTAGGTGCGGTACGAATGCCATGAACGCGTAATTCGCTTTGCAATAAGCTGTCCATTTCCGATGATGAAATAAGCGTTTCCCATGGTAAAGAACTTTGAAAATCGTCAAGAAATCCTGAAATCATTGTCGTATCCATACCGAATCCCGAACCGTAAGGATCCGTACCCTGAGTCGTGGACCAACGCAAGGTTGTTGTTCCCATTGGTGTATTGATAGTTACGGTTGAATCGTTAGATGTACTTTGTTTAAGCGCACCTGTACTTTTCCTTTTCACAAAAAGTCGCACCCGCTCGTTAATACCAGACGCAGTGGCGCTAACATCAGAATCAAACTGCTGTTTCTGTAATTCCAATTCTCCAGAAAGTAAATTCAATTGTAATAACAAGGCACCGAGCACTGCCGCAGTAAGTACTGCCGTCAATGCATGTTTTCGAAGTTTACTTATGAATTGCTTCAACATAGCACGAAAATAGAACTATCTGACGGGATGCATTAGAAGTTTAACGCGTCTTAACAGAAGATGGGATCAGAGCAACTGACCGATAAGGTCATCCACGGTCAATCCCTCACCTTTCGCTTTGTAATTTATAACTACACGATGGCGCAATACTGCAGGAGCGATTTGCTTCACATGTGCCGTGCTTGGCGTTCCTTCACCTTTCATCATTGCCAATGCTTTTGCTGCAAGAACAAGATTCTGTGAGGCTCGAGGTCCTGAGCCCCAAGAGAAATAGTTTTCCGCAATCGTACTACCGCCATCTTTACCGGGTCGCGTCTTGCGTGCTAGTGTTACCGCGTAATCTATTACTGCATCTGTCACCGGCATGGCACGCAGTGCAAACTGAAGGTCAAGCACTTCTTTTGAAGAAAGTACGGGGTTCACCTGTTTACTTCCCCCAACGGTGGTAGCACGTACTACTGCACGTTCTTCCTCGAGGGCTGGGTAGTCGACATAAATATTAAATAAGAATCGATCCAACTGCGCTTCCGGCAATGGATAAGTTCCCTCTTGCTCTATTGGGTTTTGAGTGGCTAGAACAAAAAACGGCTTCGGTAAAGTCATAGTTTTACCTGCAGCACTGACCTTCTTCTCTTGCATGGCTTCTAACAACGCAGCTTGCGTTTTAGGTGGTGTGCGGTTGATTTCATCCGCAAGCACCACATTGGAGAATACTGGCCCCTTATGGAAGGTAAATTCTCTTTGGGCGTTTAATACCTCTGTACCCGTAATGTCCGAAGGCATTAGATCGGGAGTAAATTGAATACGGGAAAAGTCGAGACCTAGCGCCTGGCTCACAGAGGTAATCAATAATGTTTTTGCTAATCCTGGAACTCCGACTAAGAGACTATGGCCTTGGCAAAGAATAGACATTGTGATTAAATCAACCGCTTCCTCCTGCCCAATAATTACCTTACCTACTTCAGATTTGAAGGACTGAAGTTTCCCCGGGGCATTTTCGAGAATCGATATGATTTCTTCACTAGTCATTATTGCTGTTCCAGGAATTTAATGCATCATCGCAATCGTAATAACCTTCGTTGATCTTAACAAAGGTATCCGCCAATTTCTCTTCCTTCCACTCTTCAACCGTCTTTGCCTGTTTTTGTTGAAGGGCAAAACCTTTAATACGGGTGAAATCAAGATCAGATTTGCTCTATGCGGTTCATATTTCGCATCCAAACGAACAATACGAAATGCTTCTCGCTGATCCTCTGTCCTGTAGAATGTTGCTTCGGAAATCTCACTTTCCGCTATAGAATTAATTAAGCCGAACAGACCACGGTCCAATTGCGATACTTCGAATTTATTATTACCACTTTGGAAATTACTCATCTGACCGCCATTGAATCGGGTTTGTTCATCATCACTAAAGCGTCTTGAAGCTTCTTCGAATGTCATTTTACCATTGGCAATGGCGACACTAACACTGTCGAGGAAATTTTTCGCTTCCTGCAAGTTTTCTTGCGTAAGCTTTGGCTTGATAAGAATATGGCGAAGATCCAATTCTTCCCCACGCTTTTCCAGCAACTGTACAATATGATATCCAAACTCTGTCTTGAATGGATTGCTGATTTCTCCTTTGCGTAAATTAAATGCAATGGCCTCAAATTCCTTTACAAATACACCGCGCTGAATGCCTAGGTATTCACCACCTTTCTTATTCGAACCAGGATCTTCACTGTAAAGAATTGCCATTGAAGAGAAAGACGTACCATTTTCAATTCTGCCTTTAAGCTCCTTTAGTTTGGTGATTACTTCTTGCTCTGCTTCTTCAGATAACTCTGGATATTTAACGATTTGACTCAACTCTACTTCTGCGCTAATGAGCGGAATGCTGTCTTCTTGTAGGTTTTCATAGTATTCGCGAACCTCAGATGGTGTCACCTCAATACCTTCAACAACGGTCATTTGCATTCGTTGTGCAGTCAGTTGTTCTTTAATAAGGGTGCGCATATCCTCTTTGATTTCTACTACCGATTTTTCATAGAAATCTTCCAGTTTCTTTTGATCACCCATTTGCATGATCAATTGTTGAATTCTTCGGTCCATATTAGCCTCGACCTCCTCTTCTCCCACAGAAATAGAATCAATTGCAGCATGATGAATAAGTAGTTTTTGAAACAATAGCTCTTCAAAAACCTCGCAATATGTCACCGGTTTACCGAAGTTTTGACGGTTAAATACATCGTATTGCTCCTCGATGTCACTTTTTAAAATGACATCGCCCCCGACAATGGCTGTAATCCCATCAACGGTTTGTGGTTGAGCACTCACAAAAACTGCGAATAGCGCGAATACGCTAGTGTATAACAAGTGTGCCTTCTTCAATTGCATGTTCAATAATATTTTCTTCTATCTGCTCGATGAGCGTCAGTCGACGCTTGTTCAACAGTACTTTCTTTATGCGCTCCTCTACATAAGGAAGCGGGCTATAACTGTCCTTAATGCGTAGGGCATTTACCTGCACAAAATACACCAATGCAGTGTCTTCGCAGGTAAATCTCTTTCTTCTATTTAAATAATTATAAGGATTGGTCGATTCTAAGGGAATTTCTTCGAGAAAATCCATCATAGGTACCCATACAGAATCGCCATAATTGCTTTGTTTGCTCACGAAGACTTCTGCCCAATCTAAATATTTGTCCTGGTAGCGGTCAGATAAAAACCATCGTTTTGCTTCTTGAGTTTTCTGCGCTTCTACCGGTGCTGCTGCATAAAAGGCTTGAACAATACTCTCTTTGAGCTCGAAATTATTCAAGTTTTGCTCGTAGTAGTCTTTTATCTGTTCAGTAGTAATGGTCGTGTCTAAGTGCTGACGTACATAAACATCAATATACGCATGCTTGAGTAAGTCATTTCTATACTGCGTTACCAACGCATCAAAATCCGCCAATTCCGTTTGTAGATTGAACTCCGCAGCCTCTACAAGTAACTCCTTTTTAGCCCATTGAAGAACCAATCGGTTTACTAAAGAGACACTATCTACTGCATCCATCTGCCCTGATTTGGGTAAATGGTCAGCGATATCTTCTACAAGAAGTTTTTTGTTCCTTAATTCCGCTAATACATCTTCTTCCATATCTCCATTAGAGACACAGGCAACAGATGCTACAGCTATTAGTCCTATGAAGATTGGCTTCACCATTAACGCAATTCCTGAAATAGTATAGATTTAGCATTTTCGTTGACGTTTACCTCAAATTTCAATTTTAAGGCATTGACCCACTCTTTCTCTAAAGTATCTTGGTAGCTCGCTATTACTAGTCCTTTGATTTCGTTCAAGGCCTTTGGCGCTGAAGGTATAAATTCGTCAATCTGAACGACCGCAAAGCTACCGTTGTCAAGTTCTATAGGTCCAAATGTTCCAGAATCTTGCTGCCAAACCGCTACGATCACCGAATTATCGTCTTTCTCGTAAGTCCCGTTCTGAATTGCAACACTTAATGCGTCTTCATTTTCCAGCAACTCCTTAACCTTATCGACCTTATTTTTTGCCGTCCATTTAGCAATTTTTTTTGCTAGTTTTTCGTCTGTAGTAACCCAATATGTGGCTTGTACACGGTCTTCCCAGCGGTAATCTTCCTTAATAAGTTCATAATGGTTTGCAATACCAGCACTATCCTGTGCTGCTTTATTCCAAACAGCTTCTTGCGTGAGGTCAAATAAGAGAATACCTTCTTTGTACTCACGTACTAAGTTTCTGAAATCTGCATGCTTCAATTCCAACTGGCCGTCTTCATAAGCGATCATACGATTATTGGAATACGCATTGAAGAGTACTCTAAGAAATTCTACACGAACCGCTTCACTACTCTGATTCTGGTTTTTCGCCCAGAACTCCAATACTTCACTTTGGTAAATCTTTTCATTAGCAAAAGTGGCCACAACTCGATCGCGAGATAACGTAGGAATCTCCCATGTACCCGTTCCAAAAGCATTCTTGTCCACTAAATTCATAGTTCGTCCTAACCAACGCTCATCGATAGCAAAGTCGTATTCCGACTTTAAGCGTTTCATGAAACGGGTTGCGCCTACTCTACTTCTTGTATCGCGTTTTACTTTCTTTTTAAGTTCAGATTTTAATTCATCAAAGGACGCTAATGGCTTTTTCTCAATGAGTTGAATCACGTGCCAACCAATACTGGTTTCCACGGGTACCGAATAATCACCAGATGCTTCAAGAGAAAAAGCTGCTTCTTCAAATGCAGGCATCATATTATTAATACCAAATTCAGGTAATTCCCCCATCGCATCCTTTGTCTTGCGATCTTCACTAAACTCTAATAACGAAATAAAGTCTTCGCCTCCCTCGAGTCGACTGTAAATTTCATTGGCACTGCGTTCAGCGCGTTGCTGCTCTTGTAAAGATGATTTGCCATTAGATGCGAAGAAAATATGACGCACACGCACAATACCACTAGCTGAACGGCGATCTAATAATTTCAATAAATGATAACCGTATTGACTTCTTACTGGCATGGATAAATTCCCTACTTCCAATTCATACGCTGCCGATTCAAATGGATATACCATATTAAAGACGGTGAAGTAACCTAAATCCCCTCCGTTTTTTGCACTCCACGTATCCGCGCTAGTTTCGCGAGCGGCATTTTCAAATTTCGTTTTTCCCGATAAAATCGATTTGCGTAAATCGAGTAATTGTCTGTAGGCTTTCAAAGTATCCGAAGGAAGCGCATTCGCTTCCAGAGCAATCATAATATGTGCGGCACGGACTTCTTCTTGCATTCTTGAAAACGCCTGATTAACCAGTTCATCTTCAGCACCTTGGTCACTTAAGTAAGGTTTTGCTAATTGGGCACGATACCCTCCGAACTCATTTTTAAATTCAGTAGCTGTATCGCGCTGCTGTTCATAGGCCTCTGCTATTTTCAGTTTAAAGTTGATGTAGAGCTCTAGATACTCCTCCGGGGTTTTGGGATCTAACGCTGCGCCAACACCTTTATTTTTTTCATATACTGCCTTAAACTCTTCAGTAGTAATACTTTGGTTTCCAACAGTAAACAATACCTCTTGTGCATTCAATTGTGCGCCCACAAAAACAAGGGCAATCCATATCATTTTTCTCATTGTATTTATCTTCTACTGTAGTTAGGTGCTTCTCTAGTAATACTTACGTTATGTGGGTGACTTTCTTGCATCCCAGCCGCCGTTATTTGAATGAATCCAGCCGTTTCTTTTAAGGTAGTAATATCGTTGGAGCCACAGTATCCCATACCGGCGCGCAATCCGCCAATAAATTGATACATCACCTCATTCACCTCACCTTTGTAGGGAACACGACCTACTATTCCTTCTGGAACTAATTTCTTTACATCATCTTCTACATCCTGGAAGTAGCGGTCTTTAGAACCGTCGGTCATCGCTTCGACACTTCCCATTCCTCTGTACGTCTTGTATTTTCTGCCTTCGTAAATCACAGTTTCACCTGGACTTTCCTTGGTTCCAGCAAACATTGATCCAAGCATTACACAATCCGCACCGGCTGCAAGTGCCTTTACAATATCACCCGTAAAACGGATACCGCCATCTGCTATCACTGGAATTCTATTGTCGATTGCCTTTGCTACTTCCATTACGGCACTCAATTGTGGAAAACCAACACCTGCTACAATACGGGTTGTACAAATGGAACCGGGTCCAATCCCAACTTTAACGGCATCGGCACCTGCTTCCATTAAATACAAAGCAGCCTCCGGAGTTGCTATATTTCCCACAACAATATCTAGGTTAGGAAACTTTGCTTTGACGCGCTGTAACGCTTCTACAACACCTTTGGTATGGCCGTGCGCTGTATCGATGATTACAGCATCAACGCCACTCTCATTTAACGCCGTCACACGGTCCACAACATCCTGCGTAACACCAACCGCTGCTGCAACGCGTAAACGACCGAATTGATCTTTGTTTGCATTGGGTTTGATCTTAATTTTCGTGATATCACGATAGGTAATAAGACCGACAAGTTTATTCTGATCGTCAACGACCGGTAGTTTTTCAATTTTATGCTCCTGCAACATAGACTCTGCTTCATCCATGCTACCATTTGGCTTGGTCGTAATGAGGTTTTCTTTCGTCATTACTTCATTGATGAGGCGATCATTATCCTTTTCAAAACGTAAATCACGATTGGTGACTATACCAATGAGTTCTTGGTTTTCATTTACCACAGGAATACCGCCGATACGAAATTCTGCCATCATTGCGTTTGCGTCACGAACCGTAGCATCTTTGGAAAGTGTCACGGGATCTAAAATCATCCCACTTTCTGCCCGTTTCACCTTACGAACCTCTACTGCTTGTTGCTCAATGGTCATATTCTTATGAATTACACCGATACCACCTTCCTGAGCAATAGCTATTGCCATAGCACTTTCAGTAACTGTGTCCATTGCAGCACTGGCGATAGGCGTTTTCAACCCAATGTTTTTGGAGAAACGGGAAGATAAATCCACATCACGTGGCAGTACTTCAGAATAGTTCGGTACTAAAAGTACGTCGTCGTAAGTGAGTCCTAGACCAAGGACTTTGTCGTTATTGTAAGCCATTGCAATTCCGATTTGAATTGCGCCCAAAATTAAGCAATTTCTACGAACTAAAGCGGGCGACCAATGGTCGCCCGCTTTAGTTTCTTAATCTTTTAACAATTAGTTAAGTAAGGTGAAGGTTCCGCGCTCTTCAATAGGCACATCTTCGATACTTCTATACTTAATATAATAGGTATAAATCCCAATTGCCGCTGGGTCGCCGTTAACTTTGCCGTCCCAACTTTCATTGAGATCGTTGGTTCTAAATACTTCTTGTCCCCAACGGTTCATGACGAATAAAGTATAGCTATCTGGCCTTGCAAAAACACCTTGGGGCTTCCACTTTCTATTTTCAATAACGTCTGAATTTGGACTAAATGCACTAGGTACCCATAGACGCGCCTTATGTACTGCACACGATACGTTAGATCGGGCATTAAATTTCTCGCCAAATTCATCACGCCAAGGAATGATACCATCTTTAGCGATGGCTTTAATATAATAGCAGAATTTACCCTTTGAGTTCGAGTAAGGCTTTATATCATCATTATAAACAGAATCTGTAGTTGTCGCTGCCAATGCAAAAGAAGAACCTCCATCAATGGATCTGTAAATCTTGTACTCCTCAACACCTGCATCGAATTCTCTGTAATGCGTCCAGGTCAGTGTATTCGATAGATTACCGATGGCCTCAACATCAAGAAGCATGTTTGTTCCTAGATTCGATAACGTGTCTAGAGCGCCACAAGAATCACGAGAAGCAATACGATAGAAATACTTTCTGTTCATTGGATCCGCTGTGTAGTCAATGAATTTCACTTCCCATGGCCCCAATGCTGGTTTCGCAACGTTACCAATGGTCAAATACGGTCCGATTTCAGCATCTGCACGCTGGATCTGATAGTCAATAACATCTGCATCCTTATCGATGTATGCGTAAAGATCAATACCGTTTTGAGAGGTGACAGATGCTCTACCTAAGTATAATACTTTCGATCCCTGAACTACAGCTGAGCTGTTACATATCTTGTTTGAGGTACTCGTAATGGTGCCTGTCGTATCCGCTGCACGTACATAGTAACAATAAGAATAACCGTTTATAATACCATAGTGGTTAAACGTGGTGTCCAACGTACCTCCTTTTAAAAGCACACCTGAGATGACACCTCCTAGAGGATCCGTAATGTCACAGTATAAATTATACTCCTTCGGCTGAGTCTGAGTCCAAGTTTTGTAAGTATTCCAACGAATTCTTGCATAGCCATCACACGGGTCTATACCTAAAAACAAATACATCGTACTTGACGGTATCGTATTCCCCACGCTACTTTGGTTACCACAGCTGTCAATGGCTGTTATAACGTATTCCTCACTCTCATTTTCAGCATTTGAAAGCTGATATATGTAAGGCATTGAGGTCGCATAATCTGCGGCCAATATAGAGTCTACAGGCTGTAAGAACCCTGAATTGTCTCTTCTGTATATTCGGTAATAGACGACATCGCTATCAGAAGAAGCTTCCCATGACATGGCAGCAAGATTGCCTCCAGCGACTGTTACACTGTCAAAAACAATAGGTGCCGGCGGTGTTTTATCTGAGAAAAATCCGCTGTCCGAAGAACTTACACAAGCCGCGCCATAGCGAACTTCATAATTCAACCACTCTCCACAAAAGGCAACGGTATCAGTCCAGGTAGTATCCATTGTAGTCCCCAATTGCGTCCAGTTTCCTGAACTTATCGGGGCTTCTACCCAAACATCATAAGCGGTAGAATCATTTCCACGCATCCACGGGTTCCAATCAATCTGCGCTATGGAGGAGTTTGGTGGCGGAGGAAATGCTTGTAGTCCAACACGAATATTTTGCAGTACTGGCGTAGGATCCGATAACAGTCCACACCCTCCGGCTACTTGAATAGTGTAGCCGTTTACTGCATTAGGATCAGCTCCTGTATGAGTGTAGGTTTGGGTAGCCCAATCGTAAATAGTATCTACCACGGAGGTATTTCCTAAAGTATCAATGTGATTGATAATGTAGAAATCCCAATTAAAGCCTGTATCAGGATTATTAACCCAGTCAAAAGTCACACCGTTATCATCTTGCTGAATACAAGTGTTGTCGACGTTTGGTATGCCAGGCATGTAGTTATTCACTTTTACCACCACTTTCTTGTATGAAAAACGGTTGATAGGACACTGGTCATCCTGCATTCTTAGATAAAATGAATATTCTGATTTTAACGTCCCGCATTGGTATTCCTGATAGAAAAGATGATCACAGGTAATATTCCAATTAAACTGAGCATCATTCAGACCCGGGTATGTAAAAACACCTCCAGGGTTTAATGAGGTCAGTGTCGCACACGGAGGATTGAAAAGACAAGAATTCGCATTCCCATAATTCGCTGCAGAACTCAAGTTACCTCCAGAGGCACTGAACTGAATATCTTGAGACGAACAATTCGGATTTGGGTAGGCATCTGATGCTGTAATTTTAAAGCGAACGGTATCTCCTGGGAAAGCTTCTGTGTAATAGTAAATCGTATCTCCCGCTGTATTGGTAACAGGGGTCAATACCGTTGCATTCATCAATGAATTATCTGGAGTCAATGACATATCCGGGGCCTCATCAACAAAAGCGGATGAACACAAGCCTGTAGGTGGCGTACACGCCAGCGTTACAATAGGAATATCGCGGTATATTTCCCCTACCTTTTGGCCACAACGCCATTCTTCGATCACTACACACGTTGCCCAAGAACCAGCGAGATCTGAATTGAACGTTATTTCGCCTGTTTCCCCATCTATAGTGGCAGGTGTGGAACTGGAACCACTAGGGAGTGGACTGTTATAAGTGTATCCGGAAGCAAAGTTAACTGAGTTACTTGCTGGGTTGGAAGAATAAGACGAGGCATCCCATGGGTAAGACCAATTGTAGTATAAAGAATCCAAATCTGGATCGTAACCTAAGTTGTTGTACACCACGTCAACACCCGTACATGAAATTACCTGCGGATCTTCAAGGAAATTTGGAGAACTATCAAAACAAGTTGGATTTGCTGTTGTTCCAGCGGAAAGTGCGGCCGTAGAACCAGGAGGAGTATATGGATACATGACAGCACGCAGTAAGTAACTGGCTCCACCTGGACTAACAACATTCGTGATACTACTAGGACGACAACAGCTGGTCCACGTGAAATACCATCCTCCAGCTGGTGGAGTACCCGTCAAAGTGATATCGCCCGAACGATATACGTATTTTTGCATCTTTCCTTGCCCAGAGGTTGCTCCGGAACAAGATGTCGTTCCTGTGTAACAAGATGGAACAACATCTGTTGTGCTGATGTAGGCGCATGAAATACTTACTCCCGCATTCGTCGCTAAAGACTGTGCTGAAGTTGGGAGAGCAATACCCCCACAATCACGGTAGACAACAAGGGTAAACTGATACTTACCGTTAGGTTTACATTTCCATACAATCTCGCCACCTAAAAGGTGAGAAGCATATCCTTGAAAAGACAACAAGGAAAGTACTGCAATGGCTAGAAAACGTCTCAAATTCATAATAGTCAGGTTGAACATCGAAAATAGGTCATTTTTTCATGAGAAAAAAGCCTTTCATTCATTGGCTTACCAACAATGAGTAAACGATGTAACTTATTGATTAACAACAACAATAGTTCAGCCTTTACCGCTTAGATATCTTGTTGAAGGTAATTGCGCGTTGGCGACTGCACTTGTGACGACCTACTTCAAAGTCTCGTTTTGCAATATGCTTTGTTCCTCTCCCTTGAACCCGCGCGCGCCACATACGCCAGCTTTTGGGCTTCATCTGGTTGCGCATGAGTGCGATAGTTTCAGCCTCTGAAATGCCAAATTGAGCGGTAATAGCATCAAATGGCGTGCGGTCTTCCCAAGCCATTTCGACTATGCGATCTACTTCTCTTTCGCTCAATTTTTTAACTACGGCAGAACCTTTCAATGCGTGGAATCGTTTTACAGTTATGCATAAGAAACAAAACCTGCCAGAAAAAGTTTGCGCCACATGCGGAAGACCGTTCACATGGCGCAAAAAATGGGAGCGAGATTGGGAAAACGTGAAGTACTGCAGCAAGCGCTGCAGTAAAACTAGATTATCTATATAGGTTTCTTGAAATAACAACCTTTTGTATTTCAGAAGTGCCCTCCCCGATCGTGCATAGCTTACAATCACGATAGAATTTCTCCACGGGATAATCTTTCGTATACCCATAACCACCAAACACTTGAACAGCTTCATTGGCAACTTCTGTAGAAATCTCAGATGCATAGAGCTTTGCCATAGCACTTTCCTGTGTCATGGGTCTGCCCTCCTCTTTCAAGGCGCCCGCATG
>JAQWJX010000128.1:0-2897 GCA_029248145.1 Schleiferiaceae bacterium
ATAGTTCAATGGAAGAGTGTCAGTAAGATTACTTCCATGCACGTAGGCCCAACTCGTACTAAGATTCCAACGCTTCGAGAAATTTAATTTAAAAACAATATCCCCTCCAACTAAACGAGCATCGCATTGCTCATATTTAAAGACCGGAAATGCCCCACGAATCGTTAAACGCGGCTCCTGAAGTGGTAACAAATAAATAAATCCATCGAAAAAATGAGCATAAGCCCGCACATCTACATGAAATGCTTTGGTTAATTTACCTCGTAGATGCATTGTAGACTTAAGACCCGATTCTTTCTTTAAATTTATGTTTCCTTCTTCAATGCCGCTAACTCCTTGATGCAATCCAAAAGAATAAAGCTCATTAATCTCCGGCGGTCTTTGCCTCAAAGCTATTTCACTCATGAACTGCCACTTTGTCGATAATCTCGACTGAATACGGCCTAAAAAACTAAAATTGCTGAATTCATCTTTATAGTAGAGAGGCAATCGGGGAACAGTATTAGACAGCTTAGCTATGTTTCTGAAAGTGTAATCATAACGCCCAGCCATCTCTACCCCGAAATTAACGAAATCTCGATCATAGGTGATAAAGAGGCCGTTCGTGAAAGCCGTATAGTTCGGTAAAAGCGGTGTAATTCCTGTTTCTAACACGTTCCAATTATTCTTACCAAGGAACTGATAGCCCGCTTCGATATATTTCTTGTCCGTCCAAAACAGCTCATTCTGAACACTATACTGTAACAAACTGAGGGCTGGTATATCACTGCGCCCACTTCTCCTCACATCATACTCGCGACGTTGATTTCGTTGTATTCCGGTATGCCACTCAATTTCACCTTCTGCGATTTTCCTGGAGAATTTCGACTTGAATTGATGATGCCTTACCCATTGCCTTGGTGCATCTAAAGCAGTCGAATATGATGAATCTGTATAAAAAGGAATAGCGCGGCTGTATGCACTTTCCAAATCTGTTAGATTTCCTATATGACTGCCTCGCAATATTCCATATTGCGCACTGAAGTAGTTATACTTTACATCCCAATTCAACTTGTTTTGCCATTGTCGGTGAAACTCAGCATTAGCATGCGCCTGCCTCGTACCCGTATTTTTTAAATAGTATGTCGGCGTATGTCTATCTCCATAATATTTTAATGTTGAGCCTATGCGCCATTGTGACGACCCTCCTCCCTGATAAAGCTGAATATTGGTGGTATTTCCGCGACCATTAAATTCTGCCGTTGACCCTACTTTACCATGGATATGCGGATCAGAGGGAATTTTCCCTGATTCTAAAATTAAAATACCGCCCATGTGCGTACCTGGATAGCGTAAACCCGCTGCACCACTTACTAAAGTTATCTCGCCTGCACTATTTAAGTCTATTTCAGGACTATGATCGGCACCCCATTGCTGACCGGAATGAACCACGCCATTATTAATTATTGTCAATCTATTGCCTGAGAGCCCATGTATTACGGGTAATCCTATATCTGCTCCATTTGATATTGAACTTACTCCGGCAATGGAAGATATCGACGAGGCCACTGATTTGTGGGAGTTTTCCTCAAGAGCTATTAATCCAACCTTCTCTTCGTAGAAGGGATGGTCATGTTTGTCATGAATATCTACTTCGTGAAGCATGTTCACGTGATGTTCTAGGGACAATTGAAGTGTAGTATCGCCGGTAAGATTTAGTAAGATTCGCTCTGGTGGACAACCGACATGTTGTATTATCAAATGATAGGTATTGGGGCAGAGTCCCGTGAATAAAAAACCACCCTTCTTATCTGTCCAATTTTCCTTTCCTAATTCAACTATATAAGCTTCTACATCTTCCATCGGACTACGACTATGTAAATCAGAAACGGAGCCAGCTAAGGTTATAAAGCAATTTTGGGCAGCCACAGTAAGTGACCACCCAAAACTTAGAAAGAATATGTAATAAAGTTTATTCAATAGTAACGTCAAAGACGACTTCAATATCTGTTTCACCACCTGCATTCGTAATGTCACCTTGACTTACGCCTGTTGCGCTTTTATTAGGCTCGTGACGCAGTGTGATCGTGTAACTCTCACTACCAGCGTCCCCAGTAGTCAAGTCAAAGGTAAGTCCCACGGGATTACCATCGTCATCTTGATCGGTATATGCGAAAGACGATGCCCCGGTAGAAGCAAAAAAGAATTGATGATCAAGAGCTTCGTCAAATATTTCGGGGGTTATCTCTTCTGCCGGATCCTCACTTTCATTGAAAAGTGTTAATGAGCCAGAGTAAGTCTGATTTGCTTCAAGTTTATCCACAGTAATAACTGGGTCGTCGCCACCATCGCCATCAAGATCTTGAAAAGACAACGTTACTGTTGAACTGACTCCTTGAAGTTCTACGTTCAAGGTCGTGATAACTTCTTCGTCGTTGGGATCAACTGGTTCATTTGGCTCACAAGAGTAAAGGCCTACGGCAAGAATAGTTAGAGGTAATGCTTTCGAAATTTTCATAAGTTTTATTTTTGCCAAATATAATCGTTTATACCGATATTGCAACAATGTTGCATTAACAACTTCAAACGTTACAAACATTTTATCGCACATAACATACATAACCCCAACTTCTGTTATTATCATCTCTTATTTAAACATCTAGTCATCACCCACATGAATATTACAAGTACTATTTACGCGTCAATCCTCATTTCGCTTTTAGCGCCCAATCTACCCGCTCAAGAAGTTCGTGTGGCGTCATGGAACATCGAACATCTTGCAGAACATAACGAAGCTGGGTGTGAACCGCGATCTACGTTTGACTATGAACGACTTCGAGACTTTTCTGAACTCTTACATGCAGATATCATTGCACTCCAAGAAGTTGAGAACACCGCTGCTGTAGAAAGGATATTTC
>JAQWJX010000129.1:0-2604 GCA_029248145.1 Schleiferiaceae bacterium
GTGTTCTTAGCAAAGGGTGCTACGGTGAATACTGAAGCATTGACCAGCGGTTTAACGCTTTTAGACATCGCGCCTACGCTGCTAGCCGTCCACCAGTTGAAAGCCATTCCTGATATGAAAGGGAGGGTGGCACCATGTATAGCATCTGAACTCAAAGCGTCTCGTGTGCCTAAAGTCACAGGAAAACGCTCAGAAGATCAAGAGTCTGTAGCGCTCGAATCATCCATGCTTTCAGATTTGATTGCCATGGGATATCTTGATGCTCAGGCAGCAGAACTCACAGATCAACGTCTTTTAGAAAACAGTTATTACCTCGCTAGAAGTCTGCGCGCTGAGGGTAGGCCTGAAGATGCTTGGCGAGAATTGACAGCGGTAGGACTAAATAAAAAGTCACCACTGCGTTATCTACAGCTCGGTGCAGCACTACTTGCGGAGGCAAAGCAATTTAATGCATTGGACGAGCTACTTGCGTGGGTATCTCAAGAGCAGGGGCAGTCTGAGATTTGGTCGTATTACCGTGCTTTGGTTGCTTTATCTAAAAATAAAAAATGGACTGCGCCGAATTTATCAGGGCATACCATGGATATATCTACCGCAATCCTTTGGGGTAGATTTTTAGTAAAAGCGAGCCTTTACAAGAACTTGCATGAACTACTACAGCCCTTAGCAGAAGACCGACCTGATGTATTAAATCTTTGGCTTCGGTATTATTTGCACGTTGAAAATTGGGAAGAGGCCATACGGGTTGCACTCAAAAGCACCGCATTAGTTTTCCACCAGCCGTGGGTCCATGGTGCCTTAGCATGGCTGTTCGTTAAGACAGGCGATATCGAGGCTGCTCGCACGGCGAAGGCTGTACAGCAGACGCTACTTCCTGAGCAAAACGAAGCGCCATTGTTCGTGGTGACCGGTCCGCCTCGCAGCGGTACGTCTCTTGCCATGCAGCTGTTACAATCTTTGGGAGTAGAGCCGATCACAGATGAAACGCGTAAAGCGGATAATTTCAACGCTGCCGGTTACTTTGAGCATGAAAAAATAAAGAATTGGACATTTGATGCACAATGGTTGCAAAGTCAGCGTGGACAATCGGTTAAAGTCGTAGCGCCGTTACTCGTTAAGGCGCCGCTACCGGAAGGTCCAAAAGTCATACTAGCCATGCGACGTGAAAGTCAAGCACTGCTGAAAAGTCAGCGCCATATGATGGGAGTGGAATCGGCACCATTGCAATGGGATGAAATGAATCGTTGGGAAAAAGCACACGACGAAATGGCCTTACTATTTTCAATGGATGCTCATGCCACAGTTATTGAACTATGGTTTGAAGATCTCATCGAAGCTGAACAACAAGGTGCTGCATCGCCTCGATTAAGGCAGTCATTGGCGGTTTTAACAAAAGTTTTGAAGAAAACCGTGGATATTTCCAGTCTCAAAGGGGTAGTAAAGACACAGTTGCGACGCTTTTAGGTTTATATTTGCACCCATGGAAAAATCGGATTCTAAACGTCTCAGTCAATATATGGCTACTGCTGCCGCTCTTCTCGGGGGCACAGCTGCACAAGCACAATATCAATACACGGATATTTCGGATACCACGATTGTGGACGGAATCTTTGAGTTGGACCTTGACGGGGATACCATCGTAGATTTTACCATTGAACACATTTTAGGCGGAGGCCAATTAGGAAACGTAAATGCAGTGCTTCTGCACCCGGGAGATAGTATTGAAGGAAACCTTGCTATGGGCGCTGGTCAAAACGGCTTTAGCTATGTAGAAAAAGTTCTTCCAGGAACTTCCATAGATGCTTCACAGAGTTGGTCGGGTATCAATAGCTCTACAGATGCTGGATATATGGCTTTTCATGTAGATGGAGTAGCTTATCCCAACTCGAACTGGGCAGGTCCGCTGACAGATGGTTATTTAGGACTTCGTATTGTCAAAAATGACACTGCTTGTTATGGCTGGGCGCGAATCGATTTGGAGGATAGTGCCAAGAGCTTTACCATAAAGGATTGGAGTTTTAATCCAGCAAAGGATAGTTTGCACACGGCAGGATTTGAACTATTAGACGTCATGGAAACTGTTTTACGTTCGATGAAAGTCTCTCAAACCGAAGGATATTTGAACGTTGCTTTGGGGAATCCACAAGGAATAAGTGTATTAGACGCCACTGGTAAATTGGTTGCGACATCGTCAAAAACAGCCCAAACGCACCGCTTCAGTACCGAACTTTGGTCTTCAGGTATGTACATCGTTCGAATAGAGGGCGACAACTGGTACCATAATCTTAAGGTTTGGATTCCTTAATTCTCAAATTCTGAGCACATTTTTTAAGGAATTAAAGATTTTTACTCAGGATTATCTTTAATCTTTCAAAGTCTGGTTCGACGGGTTGATTCTGACACAAAATCACCACTGAAAATCGCATTTTATGTGGTAAATTCGTGTCGAATTAATAGAAAAATTAGACTTCTATGACCTTTGATATCGATATGATCCGCGAGGTGTATAACCGTTACCCGGAGCGCGTTGCAGCAGCTCGTGCGGCGGTTGGTAAGCCTCTGACTTTAGCAGAAAAGATTTTATATACCCACTTGTGGGAAGGA
>JAQWJX010000084.1:0-6076 GCA_029248145.1 Schleiferiaceae bacterium
GGTAGACGTTTTGAGTTTGCGTTATTTTAACCCAATTGGCGCACACCCATCGAGCATTATTGGGGAATTTCAAGACGGCGAACCGCACCATTTGGTCCCTTACATCACCGAAACAGCTATTGGCAAGCGCAAGGAATTAAAAGTATTTGGGTCCGATTACGATACGCGCGACGGCTCATGCATTCGCGATTACATCCATGTGATTGATATCGCAAAAGCACACATTTTAGCGGTTCAACATTTGATCGACGGCAAGACCAAAGGCTTTGATGTCATTAATCTAGGATCCGGCAACGGCTCAACCGTATTAGAAATGATTAATGCTTTTGAACGGGCCACGGGAATTGCTATTCCATACAGCCTAGCGCCGCGCCGCGTTGGGGATGTACCTGCGGTATACGCGCACATTGGTAAGGCACAGCGCGTTTTGAATTGGACCCCAGAAAAAACTTTGGAGGACATGCTCCGTGATGCTTGGAATTTTGAGCAGAGCTTATAGCATGTCAAGGTTTTTCGTTGGAATAGTAGTATTGTTAATGAGTAGTCCGCTATTCGGGCAAGGCTATATTTATGCGCCTATTGACTCGCTTAAGACTATGCCTATTTCTAGACTGGATAGTCTATATCCTCCAGCATTTTCCACAGATTCGGCAAGCAACCTCACTACTATTTCGAGGCCAGAATTTGACAGCATATTAATTAATACTATTCACCCTGTCATTTTCGAACTTATGGAAGTAAGCGAGGAAATTAAAGCCCCCGCTTCGTCCTTCTCTTACCTTTTTTATTTCAATGCCAATGGTGTCCTAGATCATGCTCGAATAAGCATCATCTTGGCTCAAGAGGGTCATTCATTGACTATTGAATATCCAGATTCAATTCTCAATCATGTGCTCTCCAATTTTAGCCTAGGATTCTCAGCCAATCGAGCTTATTCCCAGTGCGGCTCTACTTATTTGGGAGCAAGACCTCACATACCTGTTTTGGATGGCCCAAAAAGATATTTGCTAGCCTACCAACCCGGTAAGGCGCAAACCGTTAATGGCTTGGCCATTGGTGTTATTGGACATGATGTTATTTGCAATGCTCCTTACAATCAGACCACCAATGGGGTTAATCTTCAAATTGGCGGTGGACTTTTCCATTGGTATAATGTACCTTTTGGGTATCTACCTTATCCCTTGCTAAACATTGGCCCGAAGTCTATCACCAATGGGCTGCAATGCTCGCTTTTTGGAACGCAAACAGATGTAGTCAATGGAATAGCGGTATCTGGATTTGTCAGCGTAGGTGAGCGATTGAATGGAATTGCTTTAAATGTGGGCAGTAGTCATTACTATGAAGTGAATGGATTGAGTATCTCGTTTAGAAACAGTACCGCTCAAACCAATGGAGTACAACTCGGCATTATTAATGGTTCATTGCAAATGAAAGGTGTTCAAGTGGGACTAAGAAATAATGTCCAGGCTACGGATCAATCCGTCCTGCAGGTAGGTCTTTGGAATACGATTAATGGTAAATCCTTTCCAATCCTAAACTACCGTCCATAACTTTCTCTTTTCCACATTCTTTGGAGAAGCTCGTAGCATTTCTTAAATTTGTACTTAATAAAGTACGTAATTATGATCGCTGCTAATTTTTCTGAATTCCGGAAAGACCTCAAGAAATACCTCGATGAGGTCGAAGATAATAATGAAATCATCATATTAAAACGTAAAACAGGCAATGGTGCTGTAGTCTTATCGATAGAAGAATACAACCAAATGCTTGAGACCATGCATTTGCTAAAATCAAAGGCAAATGCCGACCATCTTTATGCGAGTTTGAAAGAGCTGGACGGTAAGCTCATCGAATGGCAGGTCAATGAGCAGTAGCAATAAAATCCTTTTTACGCCAAGTGCTTGGGCAGATTACCAATACTGGGCCTTGAACGATACGAAGGTGCTTAAAAAGCTGAATCAAGTACTGAAGAGCACACGTCGGACACCCTTTGAAGGAATAGGCAAACCTGAAGCACTTAAACACGACCTCGCAGGCCTTTGGAGCCGAAGAATCACTAGAGAGCATAGGCTTGTATACCGCTATCACCAAGATGCCATACAAGTAATTTCTTGTAGATACCACTATTAGAGGAAATTCATCGTTATGGAAGTCGCTGATTACATTCGCTTTTGCTCTTTAAATTCTTAGTTTCGTAAACTATAAGAACCACACGAATGAAGAACATCATCATCACCGGCGGTGCCGGATTTATTGGCTCTCACGTCGTTCGCTTGTTTGTAAACAAGTACAGCGAGTACCGCATCATCAATGTGGATGTGCTGACCTATGCCGGGAACCTCGAGAACTTGAGCGATATCGAAAGTGCCCCAAACTATGTGTTTGAGCGCGTGGATATCGTAGATGCAGCAGCCGTTGATGCGTTGTTTGACAAATACCAGCCGGAAGGGGTCATTCACTTGGCGGCGGAAAGTCATGTGGACCGCTCCATAAAGGATCCATTGGCCTTTGTGCGTACCAACATCTTAGGTACGGTGAATTTGCTCAACAGCTTTAAGCGCATTCACGAGAATTTCGAAGGCAAGCGCTTCTACCACATCAGTACCGACGAAGTATATGGAACGTTGGGCAAGGAAGGTTTGTTTGAAGAGACGACGTCGTACGATCCAAACAGTCCGTACAGCGCCTCAAAAGCATCTTCGGACCACTTTGTGCGTGCCTATGGCGAGACCTACGGCATTCCTTATGTGGTGACCAATTGTTCGAACAACTACGGCCAAAACCAATTCCCAGAGAAACTCATCCCGCTCTTCATCAATAATATCGTTGAGGAAAAGCCATTGCCGGTATATGGCGACGGGCAGTACACCAGAGACTGGTTGTACGTCGTGGATCATGCACGTGCCATTGATCTAGTGTACCACGAAGGTGAGAACGGCGAGACCTATAACATTGGTGGGTTTAATGAATGGACCAATCTTGACTTAATCAAGGTGCTGTGCGCGCAGATGGACGAGAAATTGAGCCGTGAAAAAGGAAGCAGTGAAAAGCTCATTACCTACGTGAAAGACCGTCCGGGTCACGACCGCAGGTATGCCATTGATGCGACCAAGATCAACAAGGATTTGGGCTGGGCGCCAAGCGTAACTTTTGAAGAAGGCCTGGCCATCACCATTGATTGGTATTTGAGCAATGCCGAGTGGCTGAAAAATGTAACCTCCGGAACCTATCAGGAATATTACGACAACATGTACGCAAAACGTTAGTTTATGATTGGTGTCGTTCTAAAAAGCACGGGAAGTTGGTACGTAGTGCGCGAAAACACTACAGGACAGCTGTACGAATGCCGGATCAAAGGCAAGCTTCGCATCGCCGGAATTAAAAGTACTAATCCACTCGCTGTGGGTGATCAGGTACGCTTTGAAGAGGAAGAGACGGCACCAGAATTGGGCGTTATCAGTGGAATAGAAACGCGTAAAAATTACATCATTCGTAAGAGTGTTAATCTCAGTAAACGGGTCCATATCATTGCTGCAAATATGGACCAGGCACTTTTAGTGACTACCCTTGCGCAGCCTGCCACCTCGACTGGTTTTATGGACCGATTTCTTGCCACAGCAGAGGCGTATAACATTCCTGTAGTCATCGTATTCAACAAATGCGATGTCTACACTGAAGCGCTTCAAGGGGAATTAGAATATCGTAAAGCCGTGTACCAATCCATCGGTTATCGTTGTATGGAAACATCTGCAACCGAAGGCCTAGGACTGGATGAACTAAAGGCGCTGCTACAAAATAAAACCACGCTACTTAGCGGACACAGTGGAGTTGGAAAGAGCACTTTAATCAATGCTGTAGAACCAAAACTTCAACTTCGAACAGCCGCGGTTAGTACCAGCCATAATAAAGGTCAACACACCACTACCTATGCTGAAATGCACGCGCTCGGATTTGGAGGGGATATCATTGATACGCCAGGAATTAAGGGCTTCGGATTGGTAAATATGGAAAAAGAAGAAATTAGTCACTTCTTTCCTGAAATTTTCGCATTAAGTACAACCTGTCGCTTTCACAACTGCTTGCATGTCAATGAACCCGAGTGTGCGGTGAAAAAAGCATTAAATGAAAATCGTATTGCACCTACGCGCTACGAAAGCTATATTAACCAACTAAACGATCACGATGAAACTACCCATTATCGCAGCACTGAGTATTAGTGTACTGACTCTTTCTTCCTGTGGCGGGGCTAAACCCACTAGCACTGAGGCCATAGTAGAAGTTGCCCCAGAGAAGCCTCGCAACACTGCACTGGAATGGTCAGCTGCAAATTCTGATGCACGCTACATACACCGCCAACTTTTTGACCTAGCAACGCAGCGGCTTGCATCCACTATAAATAATGGAAGACTTAACCAAGCCGTATTCATCGATGCTTCCTTTCTATTATTACCCCAAGATGCAACGTTTCGTTTTTTCAGCGAGATGCGGAGTCCTAAAGATGGCTTCCGACCACAGGAGTTATTTGAATTCGCCAGATTTGAATTTGACCCAATAGCTATGGAATTTATTCGTTTCTGCTTCGAAAACGGTGTTGAAATTATACTTACATCTACAGAGATGGATAGTCGCGCAATCATTGAAGAGTTAATGAAGAAGAATTATACCATTCAAGGTTCAAACATAGAAGGAGAGCCACGCTACGGTCGCTATTCAAACAACATTACGTTAAATGAATACGCGCAACAAGGCCGTCTTGCACTGTTACTAACCACAAGCCTTGGTGAAGCCACTGCGCTTACGGGTATGGGTAATCCAAAGAGTGTAGAGGTCGATGAAATGTACAAACGATTCGGCTCAAAAGTGATTCTCTTCCCTAACCCTACCTTTAATCGCAAATAATCCATGCGTGCCCTAGTGCAACGTGTCACAAAAGCGAACGTCACCGTAAATGGCAAGGTGCAAAATGCAATAGGTAGAGGACTACTAGTATTTCTTGGAGTAGAACCTGAGGATACGGAAGAAGATGCAAAATGGCTCAGTAGTAAGATCGCTAAAATGCGACTTTTCCCAGATTCTGAAGGCGTGATGAACGACAGCATTATGGATGCACAAGGGGAATTCCTAGTTATAAGCCAATTCACACTTCACGCAAGCACAAAAAAAGGAAACCGTCCTAGCTATTATAAAGCGGCTCGACCCTCCCATGCAGAACCCATGTACGAACAATTCATGGAGCAACTTTGGATGGACAGTGGGTTGGTCGTTAAATCCGGTACCTTTGGTGCAGATATGAAAGTGGAATTAATCAATGATGGCCCCATTACCATTTGGATGGATTCAAAAAATAAAGAATAGTATGGCACTAGAACCTTTAAAAGTCCCAAGTGATTTGCCTTTAGGTGAACTTCAAAAAGAAGTACACGATTGGATTTCCAAACACGGTGTGCGCTATTTTAATGAGCTCACTAACATGGCTCAGCTTACGGAAGAAGTCGGTGAAGTGGCAAGAATCATTGCTCGACGTTATGGAGAGCAGAGCGAGAAGGAAAGTGACAAAGCTAAAGACCTAGGAGAAGAATTAAGCGATGTTCTTTTTGTAGTGCTCTGTTTAGCCAACCAAACAGGCACCGATTTACAAGCGGCCTTTGATAAAAAAATGAATGTAAAGCGAGAAAGAGACCACGACAGACATCACAACAATGAAAAGTTGAAATAAAAAAGCCGCCCCTCGGGCGGCTTTTTTTATGCTGAAAAAATTTTAACGGAATCTAAATTCAAGTCCCGTGCTCACCCAGCGACCGGGCTGAATAACATTTCCGCGATCGTAATAAGCTGCGTCTAACGCGTTATTGATGTTTACGTAAGCCTGGAAAGGGAATTGGCGTTTGAAGATTCCTCCTGCAGGTGCATAGTACAATTTGAAATCTACCAGCGCAAACGGATCATAATTCACCTCTTCTCCCCCAATACTCATATAGGTGCCTACACGATCTTGTAGGGTAATACTGTAATTCAAGAAGAACCCAAGACCCAAGCGCTGTGTAGCACGCGCATTAATTTTTGCTTGTAAATAGTC
>JAQWJX010000086.1:0-7253 GCA_029248145.1 Schleiferiaceae bacterium
CCTTGAATATTGCGTAAAAATGCATTTTTTGTAGCGACATTAGGTACGTTCCAATTGGCTACTCGGTTCCCTCCGGTGGCATTTAAATTTACATTGGACCAAGTCCCCATACTGTCCGTAGAATATTGCCATGTCAATGAAGTTGATCCATTCCAACGCACATAATTTGCACCCGGTGTTAGTTTTGCATTTTCATGCGGGAATGCAATCGGGTTCTTTTCCATATCCATCGCATAAACGATGTAAAACGTCTGAGGCCCCTGAGGAATGTTTGTGCCATAGACGGTAAACCTGTAATCTCCTGAAGAAGGTGCATTAAGTGTAACCTGTTCCGCATTATTCAAGGTATCAATACCGCGGGTAGCACCGTAAAGCAGCGTAGTAGTGTTTGGTGTAGGATCGAGAACCCAAGGCTGGTATGTTGTAGCTCCAGTTAGGTCCGTTACTTCAAAATCTAAATTATTGACTAGTGCTTTTGATGCATTCGTAGAGCCTTCTTTATCCGTCCAGTAGAGCATAGCACTGAATTTGTTGACTCCTGCAGGTAAAGAAATGGTATAGGCTAAGGTGTCATTTGTAGTAATACTATTGCTGAAGAATTGGGTGTCTTGAATCACCTTAAGCGCTTTCCGCGCATTTACGCGCCCATAACCGTAAATAAAATCAGGACCAGGATTGCCCAAATCATCTGCGGTGTTCATTGCAATAGCTTTTAGTAGACCGGCATCCGCTGTATCCTGTTGCAAAACATCAAATGTATTGTGCAATACGGCGAAGTACCCTGCAACACCAGGGGCAGACATTGACGTACCGGTTTTGTTGCCATAGGTGTGGGAGTCAATAGTAGAGTAGACGTTTGTGCCCACTGCAGCTAAATCCGGCTTTATGCGACCATCTGCTGCTGGACCCCGCGAGGAGGACGTTGCGATTGCATCTGTACTAGTGATATTCGCAGTTGCAATAACATTCTTTCCTTGTTTATGACCACCAGTAACATTTCCCCATTGTGAACCTGCTCCGTAACCACAGTTCGATCCGTTTGAGTTACCTGCACTAAAGACATGCACAAGCGCAGCATTATCCCGAACATCCTTGTCCATTTGTTGCGCGTAGAAGGTGTATCCCGCGTTACAACCATTCGAATAGGAGCTGTTTGTCACTCGTATTCCGTAGGAAACATAATGTGCGTCTACATTGCTTAAATTGCTCGGATAGTCGTAATAAACCATGGTAGCTCCTGGAGCATTACCTTCTGCGGTTGGGTCAATATTACCTGCGCCGAAAATAGTACCAGCGACATGGTCGCCGTGGTCGCCTATACTGTTGCCTGCCAAAGAGGTTAATCGACCTTTATAGTCTGCATGAGGACCTATATCACCATCATCGCCAAGCCCGACAACTACGTTTGATCCGTCAAAAGACGTGTGCCCTTGGATGTAAGCTGTTCTTGCTGCAGCGCGACTGTTGTAATTTTCAGGAGTTCCAGGTTCTTCAATGGCTTGAATAAAAAGAACGGCATCATCTTGTGCCAATTGATTGAGCATATCTGGTTTAACCACTGCCGTATGCCAGTTCTCACCCAAATCTTGAAGTTGTGAAACAAATAAAGGCGCATTCCAATTTTTAGAAGTCTGAAATTGAACAGCAACACGACCGTCATTCAGTACCGCCCATTCCGGCCAGTCACCTATGGAGAGCGGACCATCTAGTTTCATCATTGGCGTCCATTTTACAAATGCACTGAGTCCTGCATCACGCAATTCGGCAATGGTCACTCCTGCAGGAATTTTTACTTCAAATGCGTTTTTAGGCAAATAATGCCCGAGTTCTACACCTAAATCGCTCAATGCTTTTTTATCTTCGGCGAGTACGACACGATCCCAAAGACCTACTCCGTAGGTTGGTTGCGTATTGCTAAGTTGTTTAAACGTGCCTTCCTCTACGTGGTAGGTGCCCGATTTTAATTGGACTTTAAGCTGAGCTTGAGCTGCAAATGACGTGAACGTAAAAAGAAAAAGTAAAATTCTAACCATGAAATCAATTAATAATACCACCAAGATAACACGCAGAAAGCCAAAAGTTCACGCCATTTTGACGCTGATTTTGTTTGTGATTGGAAATCAATTATTTGCACAATACACCCCGCTCTCTCAAAGTTCAGCATTGGCGGAAATGCAACGTTTTGGTTCAGGCAAACGTGTCCTATATATGGCTGCTCATCCAGACGATGAGAATACGCGCCTGATTTCATGGTTATCTAATGCCCTGAATGCTGAAACTACTTATCTCTCGCTGACTCGAGGCTCCGGTGGTCAAAACCTCATTGGCGATGAACTGGGTGCTGACTTAGGTGTGATTCGCGAGCATGAATTGCGCGCAGCCCGCAGTATAGATGGTGGGAACCAACGATTCACCGATGCCTTAGACTTCGGATATTCAAAAAGTGTGGATGAGGTGTGGACGAAATGGGACCACGACGACCTCCAGTTGCAGGCCGTGCGCACTATACGAGAGCTGAAGCCAGATTTTATCATCACACGTTTTCCTCCCGACGAAAGGGCAGGCCACGGCCACCACACGGCATCTGCAGAATTGGCAATAGAATGCGCTGAACTGGCTGCGGACCAGAAGTACGATACCGAAACCACAGCTTGGTCGGTACAAGGCGTTTGGTGGAACACCTCAGTATGGTGGGACGAAACCCTAAAGGACGACCCTGAGGCTGTATACCTTGACATGAGCGGGTTCGATCCACTGCTGGGCGACACCTACGGTGCCATAGGCGATGCGGCGCGTTCAAAGCACAAGTGCCAAGGATTTGGCGTTCCCATCAATCGCGGTCCGCGTGAAGAGTATTTCAAAAAGCTTTGGGGTGGCGGCGATTTATCCTCCTACCTAATACCGGACCGTGGGGCGGATGCACAAAGTATATTGGCTCAGGATGCCGCATTTGCCTTAGAAATAGGCGATCAAAAGCAAGCCATTACTAAATGGGCAGCGCTAGGCACGATATTGCTCGAGCAAACCACACCGGTATCGGACAAATACCAGCGCTGGCAACAGGTCATGCTTCATCTCTTGGGCGTTTATGCTGAGGTCTTCACTGCTATTAACCCCATGCCCGAAGGTCCCTCGTATCCAGCGACATTGCTACTTCAAGCCCTGAATGTTGATTTGGAGGTAAAGCTGGCTTCGGTCAAGGCACCAAACAAGGATATGGGTTTGAATCCCGCGCAGGTACTGACTGGCGAAGGGCAAGAGCTCGAAGTGGATTTGTCCGATGAGGGAAAAATCACAAAATATATCCGGGTCCGATTAGAACATGAATCCGCCATCATTATGCTTTACCTCAGGCCTGTCGCAAAGCTCAGTGACCGCGCCGTAGGGGAATACCGCGAGGCCATTGCGGTGGAGCCTGCCATTCATGCGAAGTTTGACCAAACCGTCTACTGGAATACGGGTAAGAAAGGAACCATCGGATACAGTATTTACTCCAAGGCTGGGGGTGAGTTGAGTTGGTATTTGAGTGCTGCGAATGAGTTAAAACTAGCATGGGAACATGCAGAAAGTGCTACGCTTAATGCACGGTGGAATCACTTTGAGGTTGAGTTACCATCGAAGCTATCTAACGGGACATTCCACTTGAATATCGGTGATGTGCCGTCATCACAAATGGGAATTGCTCATAAACCTTCTTATCTGGAAAAACATGCAATCAGTTACCCACACATCGGAACTCATTATATGTATTATCCAGCATCCTCAGTTCTAACAGTCCTCGATCTCAATAAAAAGCGCATCAAAGTAGGCTACATTGAAGGGGCAGGAGATTTGATGGATGAGACGCTAGAAAGTGTCGGGTATGAGGTGGTTAGCATTACAGAAGAAACTCCCGAGCTTTGGGACGAAGTAGATGCCATTTTGGTGGGTATTCGCGCTTTCAACACTGAAGCTTGGTTGAAGGAGAGTGAGGAGCGCATCAAAAGTTTTGTGGCCAATGGCGGAAATTTTGTGGTGACTTACACTACGGCGGGTCGAAGCGGGATGGCATTGCCCGTGCCCGTGCCGTTGACTATAGGGCGTGATCGAGTGACGGAAGAAGAGGCGCCGGTAGCTTTGAAAGAATCGGCTCTATTGCAGCGTCCTAATGAATTAAGCACGGCCGATTTCGAACAATGGGTACAAGAGCGTGGTTTATACTTTCCGAGCAGCTATGAAGGCTATAGTACTCCTTTACAAATCACAGAATCGACGGGAACGGTGTATGAAAACTCGACCGTAGTTGCATCATATGGCAAAGGTTCCGTAATTTACACCGGTTTGTCGCTCTTCAGAGAATTGCCGAAAGGCGTTCCTGGTGCTTTAAGATTACTTCAAAATATACTACACTATGACCGTTAAGAACACCTCAATCATAAATTGGAAGAAATACTACATAGGCGTGGTAGCGCTTTTGGTGGCAGAGATTGTAGCGTTCTATTTCATTACGCGTCAATACGTGTAAATGCACGCACTAGACTGGATTGTATTAGCAACGACCCTTGCGGCTATCGTGGGGTACGGTGTATTTAAAACACGCCGAAGAGGCGCGGGCGAGCTCTTAAGTGGCTCAAAAGATGTAAGCCTCTGGACCATAGGTTTAGGGATCATGGCGACGCAAGCCTCTGCGATTACTTTTCTCTCAACACCAGGTCAAGCCTACGCGGAGGATATGGGGTTTATCCAATTTTACTTTGGGCTTCCTCTTGCAGTAATTCTAGTCAGTATTTTCTTTGTACCTGCCTATCGAAAGATGAGTGCGGTTACCGCCTACCAGTTTCTAGAACAGCGTTTTGACCGTAAGACCCGACTATTTACGGCGGCACTCTTTTTAATGTCTCGAGGATTGGCTGCAGGTATTACCATATTCGCACCCGCCATAGTTTTAAGTGCGGCCTTGGGTGTATCGCTTAATCTTATGATTGTCATTATAGGACTCATTGTAGTGTTTTATACCGTTTCAGGTGGCTCTGCGGCTGTAGCGATAACTCAAAAGTGGCAGATGCTCACTATCCTTGGCGGTATGGGGATTGCGGCCTATTTACTTGTAGATAAAATCCCCGTGACCTTGCCGCAAGCATATGATATTGCAGGGCGTATGGGTAAGCTCAACATTATTAATGCTAGTCTGGATCCAGGTACGCGTTATACGCTTTGGTCTGGCCTTGCTGGTGGTTTGTTCCTCTCATTGAGTTACCTCGGAACCGATCAAAGCCAAGTGCAGCGCTATTTAGGTGCTGAAAACCAGTCTACGAGTCGTCTTGGGTTATTGTTTAATGGCGTGTTTAAGGTACCGATGCAGTTTTCCATCCTAGCTATTGGAGTGCTCCTGTATGTGTTTTACCAATTCACGCAACCGCCTATTTTCTTTAACGAAAGCGAAGTGCAGCGCGCGCCGGTTGAAATTCACGCAACATTAGACCAATTAGAAAATCGCCATGCCAATGTGTTCGAAGCCAAGCGTGAGGCGCTATTACAAGGCGATTGGGCCGAGGTAGATGCTCATAAAGAACGTCTCACCCAACTTCGGGAAACGTACATGGCCACTCTTGAAGCCAATGTTCCCAATTTTCAACGCAAAGACACCGATTACGTATTTATCACTTTCGTACTTAATTTTCTACCTAAAGGGTTGGTCGGTTTACTACTTGCAGTCATCATTAGTGCGGCAATGTCCAGCACTGCAGGTGAGGTAAGCGCTTTAGCGACTACAACCTACGTGGATTATTACAAAGTTTTTAGAGGCGAAGCACAGCACCCCAAACGCGTGATTCGGAGTCTTACCCTTTTGTGGGGGATCGCCGCTATTGGCGTGGCGTTGGCAGCTCCGCTCTATGAAAATTTAATCCAATTGGTAAATGTCCTAGGGAGCCTTTTCTATGGCACCATACTGGGAATATTCCTTGTTGCTCTTTTTATGAAACGTATCGGCGGGAAATCTATTTTTATGGCCGGTATTGTTGGCCAATGCGTAGTCTTTTCAGTGCATTACTTAAATACCGTCGAACTTATTTCTTTAGGCTTTCTGTGGTACAATGTGATCGGGTCTCTCGTGGTTGTATGTATAGCAAACCTACTGCATTTAGGCTTGAGGAAAGGAGAGTTAAGTAGTTAGATATCAGTACTTAACTTCATACGCTCGACCATTTCATAAACAGCCGGGCAATGGCGTACATTGGTCTCTGTGAGCGGTAGTATAGATTTCATGTTTGGATGATCGGTATGCGGGAATTGGCGGCACGCCTTTGGAGCATATTCGTAAATCGTACACTTATTAGAGTCTAGTGCTAAAAACGGGCAGGGCAAGCTGTTCATTACCCAATCGCCATCCTCATCGACGCGCAGGTACTTTGCCTCGAAATCGGCGGCTTTCATTCCTTGCTTTTTGGAAATACGGGTAATATCCTGTTTTGTAAGTAGTGGCCCAGTGGCACGACAGCATCGCGCACATTTCAAGCAATCTGTTTCGGCAAAGACTTCTTCGTGTAACGTATGGAATTTATGATTCAATCGTTTGGAATCTAATGCAGCCAATCGAGCGAAGAACTTCTTGTTCTCTTTCCGTTTGGAGCGAGCGAATTCCTTAAAATCGTTAAATATGCGTTCCAGATAATCAGCCATTCGACTCTGCCACCAGTGTTTCTAGTTCTTCTCTAGTTTCTTTGACGTAAGCCTCGTATTCTCTGGTAGAAGGGCCGTAAAAACCGGTATGTATCTTCACTACATTCCCCTGGTGATCCAACATAATAGAAGTAGGATAGCTTCGGATCTGCTCTAACGGTAACACCGCATTGCGGTCTTGCTTAGGATCAAAGGTGGCAATGACCATGGGGAAGGAGGTCCCTAGATCACGCTCCATTTTCTGCACTGCGGCGGTAGCTTTTTCTAAAGTCCCACTGTATTCATAGCTCAAGCCATAGACATCAATCGCACCATCGAATTCACGGTAATACATGTCCAATACTCGGCCTTCGTCCATACAGTTTGGACACCAAGAACCTTGAATGGCCAAGATGGTAGGCTTAGTAATGGTTCGGCTGTCGAAGTGAACGGTATCGCCATCAAGACCTGGGAGATGCCATTCAATGTGGGTGTAGTCTTCGCGCAACTTTGACATTTCTTCTGGATCTTCTAACGTGGCATTATCATCTACAATGCCTTTGAAGCGGTAATAACCCGTTTTTCCTGACCAAACATGACCGAAAATAGAGTCA
>JAQWJX010000151.1:0-2929 GCA_029248145.1 Schleiferiaceae bacterium
TAATATCGCCGGTGTTGTAAGTATTACGGCAGAAATTAACGCAAAGGCGGCATACAAGCGCCACGAACAAGGCTGGGTGGACGAGATCACCACCAGCGCAGACGAAGCCATTGATATGGCTTTGGAATTCCAAGCAGCCAAGCGGGCAAGAAGCATCGCCTATCTAGGAAATATCGTCGACTTATGGGAACGCATGGTAGCACGTGATGTCCATGTGGACCTAGGTTCAGATCAAACCTCTTTGCATAACCCCTGGGCGGGCGGCTACTACCCTCAAGGCATGAGTTATGAGGAAGCCAATGCCATGATGGCTGAAGATCCTGCCACGTTTAAACAGCGCATTCAGGAAACATTGAAACGTCACGTGAATGCGGTCAATGCTTTGGTTGAAAAAGGCATGTATTTCTTCGATTACGGGAATGCGTTTTTATTAGAGAGCTCCCGCGCAGGAGCAGAGATCATGGATGAGGAAGGTGAATTATTCCGCTACCCTTCTTATGTACAGGACATTATGGGGCCGATGTGTTTCGATTACGGATTTGGCCCGTTCCGTTGGGTTTGTGCCACTGGAAAGAGCCAGGACCTAGATCGAACCGATATAATCGCAGAGCAAGTCTTGGAACAACTCATGGCAAAAGCACCGGCTGAAATTCGTCAACAGATGGACGATAACATCCGATGGATCAAAGGGGCTAAAGCCAATAAATTAGTGGTGGGATCGCAAGCGCGCATTTTGTACGCAGATAGTGAAGGACGTATTGAAATTGCTCGTGCCTTTAACAGGGCCATTGCCGCTGGAGAAATTGGCCCCGTAGTTTTGGGCCGCGATCACCACGATGTGAGTGGAACAGACAGTCCTTATCGCGAAACGTCCAACATCTATGACGGTTCGAGTTTTACGGCGGACATGGCTATTCAAAACGTGATCGGGGACAGCTTCAGAGGCGCAACATGGGTAAGCATCCACAACGGCGGTGGCGTCGGTTGGGGTGAAGTCATGAACGGCGGATTCGGAATGTTACTAGACGGTAGTGATGCCGCAGATCAGAAAATAGAAAACATGTTGCTCTACGACGTAAATAATGGAATTGCGAGAAGATCGTGGGCAAGAAATAAAGAAGCTATATTCGCCATTGAACGAGAAATGGAGCGCACACCTCATCTTAAGGTGACTGTCCCTAAACTCGTCGATGAAAATGTATTGAACAACCTAGATTTTTAACATGAAAAAGTTCTTTTTGGCCGCTATCGGCCTGAGTATGCTTGCAAGTTGTCAGCAACCGGCAGCAGTAGAAAACACAGAAAAGGGAATCCGTCTTGCCTATGTTCGTATCGACTCTTTGCAGAGTCAATACAACTATTTCCAGGAATTGGTAGGTGAACTACAGGCAGAAGAGGAAAAGATTGTTGTTGAATTGCAACGTCGTCAGCAAGAGTTGCAGACAAACATTGAACTCTACCAGCAGGAGGCGCCCAAAATGACGGCACGTCAGCGCGAAGCTAACGAAGCTGATCTTCGACGCGTACAACAAAATTATCTTCAAGTGGAGCAGGCGGCGCAAGGTCAAATGATGCAACGTCAAAATGATCTGACCGTAATGATGCGCGAAGACATGAACAGCGCCATTGAAACCCTCAAAGAAGAGCTGAATCTAGACTTCATCTTACTATATGAGGAAGGCGGTCAAATCATTTATGCAAACGATGAATACGACATCACTGAACGTATGGTGCGAATGTTGAATGAAACCCGTGAAAACCCTTCTGAAGAAGAAGCTACTGAAGCTACTGAAGAAGCTGCCGATTCTGCTGTTGTAGAATAAGCGAAAAAATATGAGCATAAAAAAGCCGGGCGCAAATGCGCCCGGCTTTTTTTTATTCGATCAACTCAACGCTCTGCCTAGAGGTAATAGCGGAATCCAACGGCACCACCTACGCCATAAGGCACTTCACGAAGACCGATATCCTCCTTGTTGATGGGTAGTAAGCCGTAGCGGAATTCTCCACGAACCGTAAGTGCTAGGTTGTTAGCTACTGTAAATTCATTGCCGATTGCAAAGCCAATGGATCCGTTAAATCCAGTCATATACTTTACTTCTGTACCGCGCTCGTACAACGAACCTAGCACACCCGTTGCTGCATCCGCTGGAAAATTGGGCGCCCCATCACCGATCCATTCGCGGCGTATGCCAGAATAGAATGTAAGGTCATACGAAGGGATCACTTGTAATGCCCAGACGTCCGTCATCTGAGTATGAAAAACGATTTGAATAGGGATGTTCATCGCATTGTAGGAGGTCTTTGCCGTAAAAGTGCCTATGGTATCCTGGAAGATTGCATTTTGATCAAAAACCGCAAATCCTTTGGTCAAATAACCACTGTGCTCTTGCGACCATCCAATTCCAATATGGAACATGCTTCGTAATTCGTAAAACAGCGAGAAGCCATAACGTTGGCCTAGCACTCCACCACCATCTTCATTCGTGAGGGCAAATAATTCCGTGCCGTCCTGCACGGGAGTATATAGGGCCAAGCGGCGACCGGCAAAAGAAGGCGCATAATTCGCCGCTATAGAAAACTTCGTATCGTTGATATCACTATCGGTATAGTACTCTATTGGCTCTGTCTTTTGAGCCATCAATGCTGCAGGGAATAAGGCGCTCACAAGGAGTGAACGTAAGGCTGTTTTCATCATGAGAATTCGTTTTTCCATTCTACCAATACTTTGTCTATACCCTCAGGATTTTTTCCTCCTGCCGTTGCAAATCCAGGCTGGCCGCCACCGCCGCCATTAATGTGTTTCGCTAAAGTTCGAACTGCATTGCCTGCATGCCATCCTTTACTTGCGATAAGATCATCACTTACACCAATACTCAAGGTAACCTTTCCCTCGACTACATTACCTAAAATAACCAACGTGCTTGGAGTG
>JAQWJX010000017.1:0-3059 GCA_029248145.1 Schleiferiaceae bacterium
TTAGAAGACGAGGCCGTTGCGCGCGCCACAAGTGTTTATTTGGTGGACCGCGTTGTTCCGATGCTTCCGGAAGTGCTCTCAAACGGCGCGTGTTCACTGCGGCCAAACGAAGACAAATACACCTTTTCGGCCGTGTTTGAAATGGACGAAGACGCGAAGATTCACAACCAGTGGTTTGGCCGCACGGCCATCCACAGTGACCGAAGATTTGCATATGAAGAGGCGCAACAGATTATAGAAGATGCCCATCCGCAAGGAAAAGACGCAGATTTCTATGAAGAGGTTCGAACCTTAGATAAAATGGCGAAGATTATGCGTGAAGCGCGCATGGCTAAGGGTGCATTGAGTTTTGATAAGAAAGAAGTGAAATTCAAATTGGACGAAGACAATGCCCCAACAGGCGTTTACTTTAAGGTCGGTAAGGACGCCAATCATTTGATAGAAGAATTTATGTTGCTAGCGAACCGCTCTGTCGCAACCTTTATTGGTCAAGCGAAAAGTGGTCAGCCGTCCGGACAGACATTTGTTTACCGTATTCACGACGATCCAGACCCGCAGAAACTGCAGGATTTAAGTGTTTTCGTGAAGCAGTTTGGCCACGAAGTCAGGATGACCAACAAATCGGCCATTACTCGAAGCTTAAATAAAATGTTGACGGAAGTGAAAAATACGCCGGCAGCAAACATGATTGAGACCCTCACCATACGAACGATGAGTAAAGCGAAGTATACTACTCAGAATATTGGGCATTACGGACTAGCCTTTGAGTACTATTCGCACTTTACCTCGCCCATTCGTCGCTATCCTGATGTAATGGTACACCGCTTGTTGCAGCATTACCTCGATGGAGGAAAGAGCCCAGATTATACGCAGTATGAAGCACTCTGTGAGCACAGTTCGGAACGCGAGAAGGCGGCTTCGGACGCTGAACGCGCAAGCATTAAATACATGCAAGCGGTTTTCTTAGAAAAACATGTCGGGGAGAGTTTCATGGGTGTGATTTCTGGCGTGACCGAATGGGGCGTTTATGTGGAGTTGACAGACAACTATTGTGAAGGAATGATCCGTATTAGCGCATTCCGCGACGACTACTACACTTTCGATAGTAAGAACTTCTGTATTGAAGGTGAAAGAACGGGTCGAATATTTCAATTGGGCGACCCTATGAAAATCACTGTAAAAAATGTAGATTTAGAGAGGAAACAAATTGATTTTGAGCCATGTGTCTCAGAAGACTAACTTTGAAACCACAACGAAACATACGACCATGTCTACCGCAAACCGCTCAAAGCCACTAGAAACAGCAGCCATCATTATTGGCGTGCTTGCCATTGCCGCCTCCGCATATTTTATTTTTATGACTGAAGGCAGTGCCTATCGACTGACGAATTGGATCATTTCGTTAGCGTTCCTAGTTTTCGTAGCATATAACTTTATCAATGTACGCAGTTTAAAAGGCGAGGTAGGAGCATTGAGCGATCGCAACGCTGAGGTTACTCAGGAGCTCCAGGGTACGAAGCAATCACTTGTGGAAGCGCAAGCGGACTTGCAAACAGTAAAGTCAGATTTAATCAGTGCCGAAGAAGAGGCTGCGGCGCGTGAGAAAGAAGTGGCGCGTCTGCGTAAGAAATTAGAATCTGACGAGGGTTAAAAAACCTATTTCTTCCCGAAAAAAGCTTTTAGCTTTTCGAGATCGGCATCTGTGGAGTCGCGTGGTTTCTGCGCTTCTTTTGTTGCAGGTGATGCCACCTTTTTGAGCGGCTGCTCCAGTTGCGCTCGCTGCTGAGGAGTTAAGTCATCGGGTTTCTTTTTCCCGGTCATCTTTTTAGCAGGGATGGTCTTCAGCGGTTTAGAATCCGCAACTTCATTGAGTTTTTCTTTTGGCGATTTTTCAGGGGTTTTTGCCTTGTTTTTGATGTTTTTTGGCTGTTTTTGAGCCGTTTTTGATGTTTTTTGGCTGGTTTTTCCTGATTTCTTCGCTTTTTTCTTTTCTGCCGCAGCCTCTTGTTTCGATTTTGGACCAGAGGATGTGACCGCCTTTTGAACCTCAGCTTCTTTAACACCGCCGCGAGCTTTTCCCTTCGGTGTACCTTGATCTCCATGCAGGCTCTCAGCGGGTATAAATTTATCGCGCGTTGCCCAGGTTGTTAGGGCACCGATGGCTAAAAGGAATTGGTCCTTTTTAATTTCAATGATTTCGCCCGGTTGACGCGAACCGATGAGCTTTACCCGATCGCCTATTTTGACAGGTGCAGAAGTCAGCTTTTTAATTTTTCTTTCTCGCTGTTTTTCGTACTGTGTTTTTTTGACGGTACGCTCGTTTTGAGTCTGATTAGCGCGTTCTCCAGCATACACTTTAAAGCGTCCTACTACCTCATCTTTCCCTTTTTTGCTTCGTTGTTCAGCATATTCATTGACAAGTCCTTGGAATTTTTTACCCCAAGTAATCATGGCGTTTTGTTGCTCGTTCATTGCGCTTTGACGGCGTACTTTATCTTCTAATTGAGCAATCTTCCGGTCTTGTTTTTCCTTGAGTAATTCTAATTCCTCGAGGCGAGAACTTAGTTGTACCCGTTGATGGGCCAATTGGTTTTTCTCCTTTTGAATCCCCACGAGTAAGCGGTCCATTGCGACGGTGCTCTCGTTGAGCACACTACGGGCCTCCTCAATCAGTCGCTTATCCACACCTACCTGTTGTGCTACTTCGTAGGTATACGATGAGCCAGGTACACCTTGATTTAGCTTGAATTCAGGCGTTAGGTCCTTGGAATTGAACTGCATTGATCCGTTTTCTACTCGAGGCAGATCGCTAGCCAACGCTTTGATACTGTTGTAGTGGGTAGTCATTACCCCATAGGTCTTGCTTTCATTCAATGCGCGCAGGAACACTTGCGCCATGGACGAACCTAGGTCCGGATCAGAACCAGATCCAAACTCATCAATAAGCACCAATGTTTTTCCGTAAGCAGCATCGAGAAAATACTTCATCTTGTTCAACTTAGAGCTGTACGTAGAGAGTTCATTTTCTATACTTTGCGCGTCACCAATGTCAGCCATTA
>JAQWJX010000034.1:0-11778 GCA_029248145.1 Schleiferiaceae bacterium
TCCTAGATTGGCTACACCTAGATCTGTTAATGACGGTATGCGAATAATACTAAATAGTAGTAAGTCATAGATATCAACAAAATATCCAAGTGCTGCCACCCAAATTATGGGTTGACGAAAGATAGAAGCGGTAGGCTGCATGGGAGTCATAATTAGCATCATGAATATAAAGAATATGTGAGAACTATAGTTTTTTCAAGGGTTTTTGCACAAAGTGTTGCTTATTTCGTTTGACTTGTTATATTGCATGAATTAGATAGTTACCGCACATGGACAAAATAAAATTTGAGTTAGAAATTCCACTACGCGCCTCCCCAAAGATGCTGTTCCCATTTTTGAGCACACCGTCAGGACTGAGCGAGTGGTTTTGTGACGATGTTAACTCAAGAACAGAACTCTTCACTTTTTTCTGGGACGGCTCCGAGGAGCAAGCGCGACTTTTGAAAAAACAAATGGACAAAATGGTTCGTTTCCGTTGGTTGAGTGACGAAGAGGATGGTTTAGACTCATACTTTGAATTCAGAATTGAGGTGGATGCCTTAACCAACGATACTTCAATCATAGTAACGGACTTTGCCGATGCCGATGAAGTAGAGGAAGCAAAGCAACTTTGGGAAAGCCAAATCCATGAATTACAGCACATTATAGGTGCCTAATGAAGCACATTCCATTTTATAGTATACCCGCAGTTCTGTTCATCATGTGCTGCGGGCTTTTTTTATCCTTTTATACAGACAAAGTAGCTGCTCAGCTCGCGCTCCATCATGCGTGGTATAGCCCATCGGGATACTGGTGGATGAGCGTGGTTACAAGCTGGGGCGAAGCCCACCTGTTTGCTATTGTAATTATTGCCGTAGCCCTTCAGAAGCGCTATTTGATGGCCATTGAGTTTCTATCTGCAGGAATCGTATCAAGTATTGTGGTCCAATCTCTGAAACGTTTGGTATTCGCACCATCACCTCGGCCTATGGCGGTGATCAAATGGTCTGATACCTTATTGCCGGAAGGACTCGAAGTACCTTTGCAATTCGCTTTTCCGAGCGGCCACACAACTACTGCGTTTGTGTTTTTCACATTGCTTGCACTTCATTTTAAGAAGATGTCAGTTCAAATTTTAGCTGCCATAGCCGTAATAGGGGTGGGGCTTTCTCGTGTATATTTAATGGCGCATTGGATCCCGGATGTCATGGCCGGTGCAGTATTAGGTATGGTTCTAGCGCTAATGGTAAACCGAGCGTTTTTTGCCATAAAAAAAAGCCGCCCATCCTTACGGTGAGCGGCTTTGCTAAGGGTCTAATAGATGTACATTAGTAATCTAATTTCTTTTTCATAGACTTCTCTAAAGAATCGCCGTGCATCATGATACTAATGGTCTTTAAGCGCACATAGCTCTCTGAAGCATAGAGGTATCCAGGACGAAAATCGTTAGGAATATCACCCCAAGAGTTTTTGACGATGTAGAAGATATTTCCTTCCTGATCTTTTACCATTCCTTGTATGACCATACCATGGTCATCTTGTGTGAGGTAGTTGTCGTACTGCTCTTGGCGCGCCTCTTGGTCAATAATGGCTTCTTCGTGCGGCCCAGCGTATATGGCTTGTGCTTCTTCTGTGCTCATATCACTCCAGCTTTGGTTCGGCATTACAGCGATACCATTTTTAATAGAAAAACCTTTATCGCTTACGTCACAAGCCCAAGCGACAGGATACCCAGCTTCTAGTGATGCATTAAGTGCTTCCATCATCTCGTCAATAGGTAGGTTGAAAGACGTGCCCCAAGTCCAGTTGTCAGGTACCTGAATTTGACAAGCCTCATAGAATGGGTGGTGCGTCCAGGAGGTGAGCTGTACGTATTCGTCTGGGTCGATACCAATGACTTCATCAGCGAAACTTCTTGGCGTGTAGGTCTTTCCATTGTAGCCGAATTGTGCAGGTTCCTCGCCTAAATAAGCATCTAACGTTGCATCAAATGCATTTCTCCATGAGGTAGACAATTTTCCATTCTTATTGGCTTTAACAGCATCTAGAATACCTTTTAAAGCACCTTCCATCTCGCCATGACGATTAATTTCAGTGCCGTAGTTAAGTCCGTTGTAAACTTCCTGTGGAACGGCGCCATATTTTTTAATCACATAAAGTACATCGGGAAGCGCACCACCTTGAGCAAAATTTAGGTAACCATGCAGGCGGATGTACTTTTCGCCTTTGTCTTGATAAACTTTGCGAACCGTATACATTTCTGAGAGATCAATGGGCACCTTACCCAAACGCATCATTTCGCTTTCAACGAACGAGGTGGTGGCGTAGGACCAACATGTGCCTGAAGCACCTTGATTTTTAACGGGGGTAGCTTCTATGTCAACGATGGTTTCCCATTCGTATCCTAAGGGCGCATCTGCTCCATTATCTTTTACCTTGTTAATAAGGTCGACTTGAGCAAAAGCCTGCGAACTGAGTAGTGCTCCTACAAGGAGTAAGCGTAATTTCATAGTGTGATTATTTGAATTGTGAACTAACTGTAGCTTCTTTTATTCCCGCAGAATAATCGTAGAAGCCTTCTTTTGATTTTACTCCTAATTTACCAGCAGTAACCATGTTCACTAGTAGTGGGCAAGGAGCGTATTTAGGATTTCCGAGACCATCGTAAAGTACATTGAGAATAGATAGACAAACATCGAGTCCAATAAAATCGGCCAGTTGTAGCGGGCCCATAGGATGTGCCATACCTAGTTTCATTATAGAATCAATGGCCTGCACATCAGCTACACCTTCATGCAAAGAAATGATGGCTTCATTAATCATAGGCATCAGAATTCTATTTGCAACAAAACCCGGGTAGTCGTTACAAGCCACTGGTGTTTTGCCCAGTGCTTTACTCAATTCGATGACTGCATCACAGACTTCATCAGAAGTGCTGTATCCGCGAATAATCTCAACAAGACGCATCACCGGTACTGGATTCATGAAATGCATACCAATGACTTTATCAGGACGTGTAGTCTGTGCAGCAATCTTCGTAATGCTAATGGAGGACGTGTTTGAAGCTAGAATGCAATGTGCCGGGGCATGTGCGTCAATGTCTTTAAAGAGTTGAAATTTAATTGCAGTATTTTCTGTGGCTGCTTCGACTACTAGGTCTGCACTTGCTACGGCTTCCTCAAGATTTGTTCCAGTCATTAGGAGCGATAAAGCCGACGCCTTGTCTGTTTCCGTCAATTTTTCTTTGGCTATTTGACGGTCCATATTTTTTGTGATAGTACTAAGTGCGCGCTCCAAAGCGGATTCGTTGATGTCGAATAGATGAACGCTAAAGCCGCTCTGTGCGAAGACGTGAGCAATACCATTGCCCATAGTTCCTGCACCAATTACGGTAATGTTTTTCATGTAAGGTGATTTGTGGTTCTTTATTTGCCTCGCCCTTGCAAGACCGTGACTAAGGTATAGAACAGGATTTTGATATCGTTTACCAACGTTATATTTTCTGTGTAAATCAAATCATATCGTGCGCGCTCAATCATTTCTTCCACATTTTCAGCATAGCCAAATTTCACCATGCCCCAAGAAGTTATTCCTGGTTTTACCTTCAATAAATACCTGTATTGTGGTGCACTTGAGATGATCTGATCAAAGAAAAATTTGCGCTCGGGTCTTGGTCCTACTATAGCCATATCGCCTTTTAAGACATTCATAAACTGTGGTAGTTCATCTAAGCGAAACTTTCGCATTGTTCTACCCCAAGGGGTGATTCTGGAATCATTCTCACTACTCAGCTGAGGCCCTTTTGCCTCTGCATCTTGATACATGCTGCGTAGTTTTATGATTTTAAAGGTTTTTCCGTTTTTTCCCAAACGCTCTTGTGTGTAGAAGAAGGGACCCGGCGATCCTACAGCAATCATAGCAATAGAAAACAAGATGAATGGTGCGGCTGCTATAAGCAGGAGTGAAGCGACTACGATATCAAACAATCTTTTGATGAATGCGACGTGCGGCTTCACTAATTCTCGCTTTACTTCAATGAGCGCTCGTCCTAAACTTTCCATTTTCACCTGTCCGGAAAGAATACTGAACAGGTTAGGAAGAACGTGAATGCGAACGTCTTTATCTTCTATAGAACTCACCATAGTTGCTATTCGTTCAGAATTCCCACTAGGCAGTGCGATAATTACATCTTCAACAGTATTATCGTTGATGATATCGGATAACTGGTTGATTTCGCCTAAGTACGGTATTGCATCCATACGTGCATCAGCGATATCTCCGGACGTGTTTAAATAGCCCAAAAATGAGTACCCTTTACTACGGTCTTTTTCGAAAGCATCAAGAAGATCAGCCGCATCTTTTCCTCCTCCCACCAATAAGGTGGGAAACTTAAGTAGTCCTTTGTCGATCTTATGCCTAACGATGGAACTCTGTGTAAACCTAAATACTCCGCTGAGTGTGACAAGGCTTCCCGTGTATGTGCCTAAGGTCATGTAATAGTCGCTGTAATCTTTAATGTAGTCATCTAGAAAGACTAAAAAGAAAAGTATTACTGCTGTAATTATTGTTCCTCCAAAAGTGTTAAACGCTTCTGCCAATCGGCTTTTACGGGTAAGATTACGATAAATGCCACTTAGCGCACTAATGCCGATAAACAAGGTGGTCGTCGCAGCGGCAGCTAGCACAAATGTTTGGTCAAACTTTAATGGAATTGCTGTACCGAATCGTTCTGGTTCTACGTAAAGTTTACGCACCAAATGGAGTGCGGTATAAGCTCCCGTACCGGCGAAAATATCCAACACGATATAACGAATGAGTAGTTTGCGTTCTAACTTTCTGGCGGCACTCAATACAGTAGCTTTATGTTGTCGATCAATACAGTTGCAGTATCATCAGTGGTGTTGATACTTCCAAAAAATAAATTATAATCTAAGGCATTAGGGTACCCACTTACCTCAGTAACGAGATTAATGTATACTTTATTCCATTCTTCGTTGGGAAATAGCGTCACTACAGGGGTCTTAGCACTTTGAAGGATTTCGTTTGCCGTAACACCAAAGGTTAAAGCTACATCTGTCTTATAATTTACCTCGAGCCAAACGTTTGCCCCATATTTTGGTAAATCGAAGGCTTGGAGTGTTTTGAATTCACCTAAGGTCACGGGCGGCAGTACGAATTTCCCACTTTTATTTGGTGTTTCACCAGGGTGATAAAAAACTTCGCTCGTATCTGAAGTGATCAGCAAATTCGTATCACTTTGAATCGTTTTATTAAAGTTCAGACCAATACCGTCGAAATCTTCGACTACTATTAAGTCGTATGTGGGGTTGTATTCAAATGTTAAAAATTCTGGTGAGAGGATTCTAGTAGATCCCTCATTTAAGTCCCAATTTTTTTCAATCGGGGAGAGCATCTCATATTGATTCCTTTGAGCGTATACACCGTTTAGTGCAATGCCAGGAATAAATCGGAGAAGTTGGTTTTCACCGGCGAACACTGGAATCCGACACGGTGGAGAAAACGCGCCAATTTGTTGGCCATTCTGTTCGACCCAAATTGTGTTCAATTTTGCAGATGACGTTCCTTCGTCCGATTTCGAGGCAACAAGAAGTTCTGTAACCTCCAGATAAGCTACATCAGGGGCAGATTCATCCTCGCACGAATAGAGTAGAAAGATACTTCCGAACAATGCAAATAAAAAGGTCTTTTTGAACATGACAACAAATGTAGTCATCCTAGTCTTTCAAATTGTTAAAAAGAAGCGTACTTCAATAGATAACACCGTCAGTTCCCGATGTACTTTCAATTCATGCAAAAAGAGGACAGCCCATATTACCAAGGTCAACGTGCCATTATGTGCACTGAATTAAAAGCTAAGGGATTGGCTGGAGATACCGTGCTTGAGGCGATGAACAAGATTCCGAGACACCTCTTTCTTGAAAGCAGCTTCCATCAGCACGCCTACCAAGACAAGGCATTCCCCATTGCCGCTGACCAGACGATATCACATCCTTCCACCGTAGCATGGCAATCTGAACTATTAGAGCTAGTACCAGGTATGAAAGTCTTAGAGATTGGAACAGGTAGTGGCTATCAAGCAGCAGTGTTGTGTCAACTCGGAGTGAAACTATTCAGCATAGAACGTCAAAAAGCGCTTTTCGATTTTGCGAAAAAAATGCTGACCTATTTAGGATATCGCGCAGAGTTAAAGTTTGGAGACGGATTTAAGGGGATGCCAATGTTCGCTCCTTTTGATAGAATAATTGTCACCTGCGGCGCACCTTTTGTACCTAAGGCGTTATTGGCCCAGCTCACTGAAGGAGGAGTAATGATCATTCCTGTTGGAGAGGGTACTCAAAAAATGGTTAAAATAACAAAGCAGCCGGATGGAAGCTTTGTTCAAAAGGTGTTAGGAGATGCGGCTTTTGTCCCTATGCTCAAAGACCGCGAGTAGTGTACCTTTGTTTCGTGAAAACGGTAGAAATAAAAAATCGCAAGGCGAAGTTTGACTACGAATGGCTCGAGACCTTTACTGCGGGTATGCAGTTGCAAGGGACTGAGGTGAAATCTATTCGTATGGGTAAAGCTTCCATTGCAGAAGCCTATTGTTATTTCGTCGGAGAAGAGTTATTCGTTAAGAACATGACCATATCTGAATGGTCGCACGGCAATATATTTAATCATGAGCCGCTGAGAGAACGTAAATTACTATTATCGAAAAGAGAATTGGATAAAATCCTAAAGGCGACTAAAGATGCCGGTATCACTGTAATTCCGACGAAAGTTTTTCTTAGTGAAAAAGGCTGGATAAAAATGAATATCGCGGTAGCCCGTGGGAAGAAAAACTACGATAAACGCCAGTCGCTTAAAGAGAAAGATGCCAAGCGCGATTTAGCACGACTAAAGAATCTATAGATGTACAAATCCATTATTCGTCCGTTACTTTTTGCACTTAATGCAGAACAGGCACATCATTTTACGTTTAAAACATTGAAGATTGCTTTTAAGGTCCCAGGCATGAGCAATCTAGTAAAGGCTTTCTTTGGCCCAATTAAAGGGCATGAGAAAGAGGTAATGGGTTTACATTTTAAGAACCCTATCGGTTTAGCGGCGGGATTCGATAAGGATGCCAAACTCTACAATGAACTAAGTGCTTTTGGCTTTGGCTTCATAGAAATAGGAACACTGACTCCCAAGCCTCAAGCAGGAAATGCGAAGCCACGCTTATTTCGTCTGGTGGAGGATGAGTCTGTCATCAATAGAATGGGCTTTAATAATGGTGGCCTCGATGAAGCGGTTTTGCGTTTAGCCAGAAAGAAAGCCGATATCGTTATTGGTGGAAATATTGGAAAAAACAAAGCGACACCTAATGAAGAGGCAACTTCAGATTACCTAAAGGGTGTCGAAGCGTTACACGGAGTAGTGGACTATTTTGTTGTTAATGTTAGTTCGCCGAATACCCCTAATTTGCGCGAACTACAAGAGAAGGCTCCGTTAATGGCTTTACTCAGCGAGGTTAAAGCTTTGAATGATAGTTTAGGACGTAAACCACTGATGCTAAAGATCGCACCGGATTTATCGGAAGGCCAATTGGACGACATCATTTCCATTATCAATACGTTAAAGCTAGACGGTATAGTCGCTACAAATACAACGATATCTAGATCGGGACTCAAGACCTCAGCGCAAAAAGTAGAGGCCATGGGGTCAGGCGGTTTGAGCGGTAAAGTTCTCAAAGCACGAAGTACGGAAGTAGTCAAATATTTACGCGAGAAATTGGATGATAACATTGCGATTATTGCGGTTGGAGGCGTGTTTACAGGAGAAGATGCGCGAGAAAAGCTAAATGCAGGTGCAGATTTAGTTCAAGTATGGTCGGGTTTCTTGTATGAGGGTCCTGCAATGGTACGCCGTATGCTCCGTAATTTGTAAATTGGAGACGCAACCTATCTAACCCTTTCAAATGACCACCATCTCAATCGTTGAATGTCCTCGGGACGCTTGGCAAGGATTTCATGATTTTATTCCTACCTCAGAAAAAATCAAACACCTTAAAAACCTAATGCATTGTGGTTTTCACACCGTAGATGCAGGGAGTTTTGTGAGTCCCAGAGCGATGCCACAGATGGCGGATGCACACGAATTGTTTGCTGCGTTGGAAGAATCCAGGGGAAAATCGGATACAAAACTCTTAAGTATAGTCGCTAGCGAAGGAGGGGCTAGGCGCGCTGCTGAGTTCAGTCATATTGATTCATGGGGATACCCCTTTAGTGTTAGCGAATTATTTCAAGAGCGCAATAGTAGAAAGACGATACGAGGTGCTATCGAAGACCTTAAGCGTGTGAAAGATTTAGCGTTAAAATCCAATGTTGAATTAGTTGTTTATCTAAGTATGGCCTTCGGGAACCCCTACGGCGAGACTTACCACACTGATCTAGTTTTAGAGCGTCTCGAGCAAGCGTTAGTATGTGGAGCGGACATTATATCGCTGAGTGATACAACGGGTCAGGGCAGCACGGATAAGGTGATTAACCTATGTACGTTAATGAAAAATCACAGTACGGTTCCATGGGGTGCACACATGCACAGTACCTATGATACGGCTGGTGAGAAAGCTTTAGCAGCAATCAGTGCTGGGTGCGAGCGTATCGACACTGCCTTAAAAGGCTATGGAGGTTGTCCTTTTGCTTCTGACAAATTGATTGGTAATATGCCGACGGAAAAAGTTTTGAGTGCGTTAACACAAACCGATATAGCGCATTCATTGAATCCATTACGCATAGAAAGTGCATATAATAGTGCGCTCGATGTTCTAGGGCGTTATTCTTAGAGTATCTTCGCTCGGTAGGTTGTGTGTGGGAGCACATACTTAAAAAGGAACCCGGTTGAAGTCCGGGGCTTTGCCAGAAGCTGTAACTCGTGATGAAGCTATTCAAAAACCACTGCAAGAGCGGGAAGGTGAATAATGGAGCGGGAAGCCAGAAGACTTGGCCTACACTAACCTTAAATGGTGCTCTGGGTCAAGCACTGGTGTATAATGAAGAACCTGATCGTTTCAGTTTTACTACTGCTTACGCCTGTGCTGCTCTACAGTCAGGTAGATACGCTTTGGACGGCAAATGTCTTTAGTGATAATACCCGTCCTATAGAAATCAAAACGAAGGCAGATTCACTGGTCGCAGACCTAAGCAGTGCATCCTCATATTTAATTAAGGACAGTCGTTTTATCTTAAAGCAGTATTACCCTGGTAGTGTAGTTACATCCTCTTTTGGGGGCGCATCATCAGAGCAGAGTCGCGTTTTATGGGACGGTATAGACATAAGCAGTATGGCTTCTGGTGTACTCGATCTTAGTTTAGTTCCAGCGTCAATGTTGGGCAATTCGGCGTTGTATAATGGTATTAATGGCGGTGCGATTGCGCCAATGGGTTCAGTAGGAGCTTTAAATTTGACCGCTGCTATTGCTAAAGGGCGTGGGACAAGCACTCTTTTTTCAGCATCGAGCATTGGTGATAGAGGCTTCTTTGGCCATTCTTGGGGTACTATAGGTACGGTCCGATATCAAAGTTCTCTAAGAAGTACGACGGGAACCAATAACTATCCGTATACCATAGGCAATTTAAGCGGTAGACTCAGTGGAAACAGCTTCAATGACTTGACCTACCTCCAGTCATTTCAGGGTAAATTATCCAAATGGAATTGGCAATCTAACCTGTGGTATACTCAAAGTGAGAAGGCTAATAGCGGCTCAGTATTAACGCCAAACTACATTAACCATCTAGAAGACGAGGTGTTGCGTTTTAAACATGGACTTAGGAATCGATCGAATCAATGGCAAGTCTACCTCAGTAGAGAGTGGCAGGCATATACAGATACGAATTCACCCTGGATTATACAGGATACAAATAGGTATTCGCAGGCTACTCTTCAGTATTCGCATAGGGTGGAATCTCAAGAGCTATTTATTACTGCAAATTACTTTAGTGCCGATGGATCGAACCGCAATGCACAGGCTTTTTTACCACATGTGCTATATAACCTCAGCCTTTCAAAGAAGGACAAAGTAGTATTAAAAGGTGCCGGTTATCAAAGGAATGCTCACGTTGGTGCCCATTATGTTCGTACCACATCTGGAGGTAATTTTCAAAACCAATTCGCTCTAGGAACTTACTACCGTTTACCTACGCTTAACGAATTGTATTGGAATCCTGGTGGCAACCCTGATCTTGAAGCGGAACGTTCGTACGGCATGAAGTATTCACTCCGTAGAGAAGGAAATTTAAGGTTTGACCTAACCTCCGACCAATTGTATTATGATAAAATGATACAGTGGGCTCCGGGCGCATCAGGGAATTGGTCCCCGCAAAACTATTATTCCGTTTACACGAGCTCTACTACGATGACCTTGGCAAGGAATTGGGCCAGGTTTAATGCAAACATGAACCTAACTCATCAATATTCCAGAGTCCTTGCAACGATGAATAATGATCCCGCGATTGTAGGCAAGTCACTCATATATCGTCCAGCTTTGCAAGCGGTGTATACTTCCGAATTTAAACTAACAAAAGGAACGCTTCAGCTGAGAGCATTTTATACTGGACTACGGCATACACTCCGCGATAATAGTGCGGTAGGAGTAATTTCGGCACAGTATTGGTGCACGGTAGCATATACCTTATCTGGGGCAAACAATCGTTGGGATTTGTTGCTTCAAGTTGATAATGTATTTAATAATGAAAGACAGTATTATCAGTACTTCCCGATGCCAGGGCGGTCCTTCCAAATAAATTTAAAACTAAATTCAAAACGATGAAAAAATTATCTCTAATGGCAGTAATGGCTGCTTTAGCCACCTTTACGGTAAGTTGTACCCCCGAAACACCATCGGGTGCGTCAGGGGTCTACACAGATTTACATTTGATTTTAAATGAGGGCCCCTTTGGCTCAGGGTCGGGTTCTATAACTGCCTACAGCGAAGATACGCTCATTCAAAATGCATTTTCTATAGAAAATGGTTTCCCTTTAGGCAATGTTGCTCAGCATATGATCGAACTAGATTCTATGCTGTATGTCGCTATGAATAATAGCAATACAATTCATGGAATCAATCGAAACACTTTAAAGCACAGCTGGTCTAGTACGATCGAGCAACCTCGCTATTTAGCTTCGGAAGGAAATCGCTTATTCGTGTCGAATTGGAAGGATTCTTCAATCTATGTGTTGGATAAAACGAATGGAAGTTTGGTCGATAGTATAGATATGGGACATTTCACAGAGCAATTGACAATTTTCAACAATAAATTATTTGCTGGGGTAGGAACCTACGAAGGACCTTGGACACTTGCAGAGATCGATCTAGGTACATTCGATGTAAAGCATCATGCCATAGGAGATGTACCGAATTCGTTTGCCGTTATTGGAAATGAACTCTTTATTTTATGTAGCGGAGATGAGAACTTCGGTATAGGTGATGATACACCAGGTAGTATCTGGAAGTATGAAGGGTATTCCAACGGAGCTACTGAAGTTGCTGCACCAAGCAATAATAGCAAACATGGAATAGGATTTTCTTCGGATGGAACAGACGCATATTTTCTAAATGCTTCTTACGACGGTGCCATAGTGAAATGGACTCCTGGTCAAAACTGGCCAACCTCTACCTTAACCTTGCCTGGAGGTTACAATTTAAATTTCCATAACGGGAATCTATATTTCTTTGATGCTAAAGACTACGCAAGTAGCGGCGAGGTGCGTACGTATTCTACAACGGGTAGTCTCATTGAGACCATTCCAGCAGGA